>NZZV01000125.1 GCA_002698945.1 Acidimicrobiaceae bacterium | reverse complement strand
GATCGTGACGGACGAGATCGTGACGGACGAGGCGGCCGAACAGCGCGCTCGGTCACGCCCGTTCGACGCGCTGCGTCGGCGGGAGCTGCTCCCCGTGCTGGCCGGCGCCGTGTTCGGCTTCGGGATCCTGCCACAGGCCCTCCAGCGACCCGACTCGGCCCACCTGGCGTGGGTGGCGATGGTGTCGTGGCCACTGCTGACCGTGTTGCTCATCGATCCGATCCGCCGCTGGATCCCGGTGTTGCGGCCCCGCTGGTCGGGTGCCGTCGCGGCGACCGCCGTCGTCGGCCTGGTCATGATCGTGATCTGCCCGTTCTACACGTACCGGATGTACGCGCTCCACACCCGGGTGGCGATCGGGCAGATCCCACCCCCGTTCGAGATCGAGCGTGACGGCCGCCGGTTCTTCGTCGGTGACGCGGCGGTCGCCCGAGCCGTCAACGACCTCATCCCCGACCTCGAGGCCGTCATGGAGCCGGGTGACACCCTGATCGTCGGTCCCGGCGACCTGAGCCGCACGGTCTACGCCGACACCTACATCTACTGGCTGTTCCCGGAGCTCGAACCCGGCACGCGGTTCATCGAGATGGACCCTGGACTCGCGGATCAGCGCGGTTCCGGTCTGGCCGAGGAGATCACAGCGGCCGACATCGTGGTGCTGACGAACACCTGGAGCGGCTGGTACGAGCCGAACGCGTCCACCGAGCGCGGGTCGCAGGAGCACAACCGTGCGATCGCCGACCACCACTGCCTCGTGGAGAGCTACGAGACGAACCTCGTGCTGTTGTTCACCGCCTGCGAAGGAGGCGGTGGGCTCGATCCCTCCACGATCGCCGGCCGCGAAAACGCCATCGGTGGCGGCGGCGTCGAGTCGGCGATCCCCTAGCCGAGGGGGAGGCGGCGGAAGACGGGGCGGGGCAGGTGCCGCAGGACCATGAACACGTACCGGAGGATGCCCGGCGTCCACACGGTGTGCTTGCCCTTGCGCATCGCCTCGGCGGTGAGTTCGCCGACGACCCGGGGTGTGGTGGCGAACGGAGCCGACTTCATCCCCCTCGTCATCCGACTGTGCACGAAGCCGGGCCGAACGACCGTGACCCGGACTCCCGCACCGTGGACGGCGTCGCCGAGCCCTTGTGCGAACGCGTCCAGTCCGGCCTTCGACGAACCGTAGACGTAGTTCGCGGCGCGGGCCCGCTCGCCGGCGACGCTGGAGAGCACGGCGATGTGGCCGTGCCCCTGGCGCTTCATCTGCCCGGCGACGGCGAGACACGCGGTGACCGCACCGGTGTAGTTGACGTGCACGACCTCGGCCGCAGCGCTCGGGTCGGCGTCGAAGTCGGCCTGGTCGCCGAGTTGCCCGAATGCCACGACGACGACATCGAGATCGCCGTGATCGGCGGCGAGACCACGCACGAAGGGGTCGTGGGTGTCGGTCGCGGCCGCGTCGAAGTACGTCGTGACGACCTCCAGACCCTCACGGGCGAACGCTGCCGGATTGGCCTCGTCGGGTCGCCGGCACGCGAGCACCAGCGTGCGGGTCGCCGGTGTGACGAGTTCGGCGGCGATCGCACGCCCGATCTCGCTCGTACCTCCGAGCACGACGATGGTCTGGGCTTCGTGAAGGGCGTTCTGCATGGGGTCCTCGGCGGGGTCGGGTTCTCGGGTGATGCGTCGTCAGGTGATGCGCAGGCGGCGGCTCTGGTCGCTGGCCCACACACCTGCGGGGTCGACACGGGCGCGTATGTCCTGCCACTCGGCGAGCCGGGGGTAGCCCCGGCGGAACGTCTCCGGTGTCATCGTCGCGTCCTTGGCCAGGTAGTGCCGGCCGCCGGCGTCGAGCACCATCCGATCGAACGCACCGAGCAGCGGCCCGATTCGTCGGCGTGCCACGCCGATGTCGATCGCGAGCTGCCAGCCCGACTGCGGGAAACTGAGCGGCGCCGGATTCCCCGGACCGAACCGCTTCAACACCGTCATGAAGATCGGCAGTTGCGCCGCGGCCAGGCGGTGGATGATCGAGACCATCACGTCGACGGCATCGTCGGGGACGTGGAACTGGTACTGGACGAACCCTTCGCTGCCGTAGACGCGGTTCCAGTGGCCCACCAGGTCGAGCGGGTGGAAGTAGGTCGGGATGCTCTGCAGCTCGCCCCGTCGGGACCGTGGTGCCTTGCGGTACCACATCTCGTTGAACGCCTTCACCGTCAGCTTGTTGATGACGCCGCTCGGCGGAACGAGCGGTGGCATGACCGCCAGCTGATCGGCCCGGTACTCGAGCGGGTCGCCCGCCTCCGCCGCCGTGAGCTGGCCCGCCGTCGCGTGCGCGCCGTTGGTGAGGACGCCGCGGCCCACGTGCCTGCCCGTGGCCAGCAGATCGAGCCAGGCGACGGAGTACCGGAAGTCGGACTCGCTCGCCACCATCTCGGTCATCACCTCGTCGAGTGACCCGAGCCGGTACGTGTCGACGGAGATCCGGCTCGTCTCGATCGGGAGCAGACGGAACGTCGCGTCGAGCATGAGTCCGGTGAGGCCCATCCCGCCGACGGTGGCCCAGAACAGCTCCGGGTCGCGATCGGGTCCGATCTCGACGATCGTCGTGTCGGCGAGCATCAGACGGATGTTCGTGACATGGGTGCCGAACGAACCGTCGAGGTGATGGTTCTTGCCGTGGATGTCGCTGGCGATCGCTCCCCCGACGGTCACGTAGCGGGTGCCGGGCGTGACCGGGACGAAGTAGCCGCGCGGCACGAGGACGCGGAGCAGGTCGTCGATGCTCACACCGGCACCGACGGTCGCCGTGTGGTCGCTCTCGTCGACGACGATCGAGCCCGGTGCCAGACGGAGCACGTGGCCGCCGCCGTTCTGGGCGGGGTCGCCGTACGAGCGGCCCAGGCCGCGTGCGATCCCACCGCGGCTCGGCAGGTCCTTGATCGCCGCCGCCGCCGTCGCAACGTCGATCTCCACCAGGGACGCCGCGGACGGATTGGTGAGACCGAATCCGGTCAGCTCGACCCGGGGAGCCGGTGCAGGGTCGTTGGCGTCCATCGGGGTCGAGGTTACCGGTGACCCGCCGACCGGATCATTCAATACGGCCACTCGCGTCCGCGCAGGAACTTGGCGCTGATCAGCACTTTCAGCCCGACGTTCTTCGCGAACCACGGGAGCTGAGCGATCTGCCGGGCGGCGCTCGACCATCGGGTCGAGCTCGGCTCGGCTCGGTAGATGGCGAGCGAGCGTGAGCGACCGACGTATCGCCACTTCGACGACCAGACGAGCTCGCGCACGATCGCACCGGTGACGCCGATGCTCGAGAAGCTGTCGTGGATCAGCATCGCGCCGCCGTCCACGACCTTGGCGCCCCACTGGCGGATGTCGTCCCGCGCCGGGGCGTAGCGGTGTGCGCCGTCGATGTAGAGCACGTCGACGGTGTCCACCTCGGCGAGTGCGTCGTCGGAGAAGCAGCGAAGGTGCCGAACACGTTCGCGCACTCCGGCACGTTCGAGGTTGGCGTTGAAGCGTGCGTGATCGCTCGCAGCGTCGTCGGCGAACCCGTCGATCTCCTGTGGTCCACGGTCGTTACCGGCGTGCGGATCGATCGCCACCACCTGGGCGCCCGGCGGTGCGGCGGTGGCCAGGACGATGGTGGAGCGACCCTGGAACGACCCGATCTCGACGACCGTACCGTCGTCCGGACACGACGCTGCGGCGTCGTACAAGGCTCGCGCCTGGCCCTCGGTCATCCAGCCGTCGACGTCGGCCACTGCCGCCCATGCAGCGTCGAACCGGTTCACGTGTACACCGCCAGACCGAAGACGATCACCCAGGCCACACCGAGCAGCTGGAGCACGCGATCGTTGGAGAAGACTTCTTCCGGCGCAGCGCCGTGCCCCTGATCGAGCACGAGCGCGTACCGGAGGAACGCGGCCAACATGGGGACGATCGAGAGTTCGTAGTACGGCAGATCCGAGGCGGCGATCTCCTTGGTCTCGAACGCCCAGACGCAGTAGCTGACGAGTGCACCGCCGCAACTCACCGCGAGCACGAAGCTGAGATAGCGCTCGCTGTACTCACCGAGCGTCGAGCGGATCGCGACGGCACCGTCGCCGAGCTCGCGGGCCTCGGCATACCGCTTGCCGGTCACGATGAACAGTGAGCCGAACGTCGTGACGAGGACGAACCAGCTCGACATCGGCACGTCGACCGCGTAGGCACCGCCGGCGGCGCGCAGCACGAAGCCCGAGGCGATCGCGATCAGGTCGAGCACGGCGATGTGCTTCCAGACGGCGCTGTAGCTGAGCGTGATCGCGAGGTAGGTGGCGACCGCCAGCACGGCCTTCCAGCTCCCGGTGAGGGCCATCACGCCGAGCGCGAGGGCCGGGAGCACGACACCCATCGTGCGTCCGAGCGCCAACGACACCTCGCCCGTGGCGATCGGGCGACGCGACTTGGTCGGATGAGCCCGGTCGGCTTCGACGTCGAGCACGTCGTTCCAGAAGTACGTGCCACTGGCTGCCAGGCAGAACGCGACGAAGGCCAGCAAGGTCTTGCCGAGCTGGTCCGGCACGTCGAGCACGCCCGCGGCGCCCGGAGCGGCGAAGACGAGGACGTTCTTGACCCATTGGCGCGGGCGGGCACTTCGGAGCAGCGGTGGCATGGCGAATCAGGGCGACACGCTAGCCAGCGGTTCGGTCACCCAGACGGGATGGTCGGCCCACGCCAGGAGTTCGCGATCTCCGACCGAGTCGCCGTAGGCCCACAGCGTGATCGCCTCACGCTGCAGCCCGCGCTCCGACAGCCACGCCTCGAGTCGACGGACCTTCTCCGGTCCGCGGCAGTTCGGTCCGTCGAGGCGTCCGGTACAGCGGCCGTCGACGACGTCGAGGCGGGTCGCGACGACACCGTCGATGCCGAGGTGGGTCGCGACGACCCCGAGGTACTGCTCGTACGACGCCGACACGATCACGACGAGGTGTCCCTGTGACAGGTGCCAACCCAATCGGTCGACGGTGTCGGCCCGCAGGAGCGCCTCGGCGATCCGTCGCCCGTGGTCGGCGGCGAGTCGCTCCACCTCGTCGATCGGACGGCCGGTGAACACCACCTCGGTCACCACCGATCGGAGCAGGTGTCGGTCACGCCGGGCCAGGGCCTGGAACGTGCGCACACTTCGCATCGCGATCCCGGTGCCGAGCCGGCGACGCGACGCGAGCAGACGGAGGAACGGCACGACGGTGTCGCGGGTCGTGAGCGTCTCGTCGAAGTCGAACGCGGCGACGGTCGTGGACGCGGTCGTGGTCGTGGTCGTGGTCGTCGTGGTGGTCACCGGCGTCCCGCCACGGCGTCGAGCATCCGCCAGAATCCGGGCCAGCTCTTCGAGACGACGTCGGGGTCTCGCACCTCGACGCCGCCCACGCGGCTGCCGAGGACGGCGAATGCCATCGCGAGCCGGTGGTCGTGATGGGTGCCGACCGAACCGCCCTGGATCGTGGCCGCCGAGGGGCGGATGTCGAGCCCGTCCTGGACGGCGTCGACGTCGACGCCGAGCCGACGGAGTTCGGCGCTGAGGTCGCCCAACCGGTCGCTCTCCTTGGCCCGGATGAACCCGACGCCGCGGATCCGGGTGGGACTCGACGCGCAGGCGGCGACGACCGCCATCGTCGGGACGAGATCGGAGATGTCGGCCATGTCGACGTCGATGCCGCGCAGGACACCGCCCGATTCGACCGTGACACCCGTCCGGTTCCGGGTCACCGCACACCCCATCGCGCCGAGCAGGTCGGCGAAGCGTGCGTCGCCCTGCAGCGCACCCACACCGAGCCCCGGCACCGTCACCCGGCCGCCACACACGGCGGCGAGGGCGAGTGGGTAGCTGGCCGAGGACGCGTCGGGCTCGACCGTCACGACGGCCGCTCGATAGCCGGCCGACGGCACCACGATGCTGTCGCCGTGTCGTTCCACACCGTCGACACCGAACCACTCCATCACGCGCGCGGTCAGGTCGACGTACGGCACCGAGACCAGCGGCGACGTGAGGGTGATCTGCAAGCCGCCGGGCACCGAGGGTCCGATCATCATCAGCGAGGAGACGAACTGGCTCGACACATCGCCACGCAACGACACCGCTCCGCTGCGCGGCGGTCCGGTCACGGTGACCGGGAGGTGTCCGGGCCGCTCCCCCGGTTCGACGTCGACACCCAGTTGCGCCAGCGCGTCGGTCAGGGGCGCGAACGGCCGCGCCCGCAGCGGCGGGTCCCCGTCGATCGTGATCGGCGCATCGCCGAGGGACGCCAACGCGAGCAGGAACCGCGAGGTCGTGCCGGCGAGGCCCGCATGCACCGTCACTGCCCCGTCACCGAGTCGCCCGCCCTCGACCACTGCCCTGCCTGCCTCGATCGTGATCGGTACGTCGAGGACCCGGAGCGCAGCCGCCATGGCCGAGGTGTCGTCCCCATCGGGCAGGTTCGTGAGGGTCGAGGTGCCGCCCGCGAGCGCCGCACACACCAGCGCACGGTTGGCGATCGACTTCGATCCTGGCACGCCGACCGTGGCCCGCAGACGGCCCAACCGGTCGACGCGTCGCGACGGGTTCATGACAGCGCCGTGATGGACGGCTTGAAACCGCGTGCGATCAGGCCGCCGCGGAACACGTCGCTCGAGGCGGCGTCGATCAGGACGACGGCGACGCCACGGTTGCCCTCGGCCAGGTGCACGACTTCGAAGTTGGCGATGTTGACGCCCAGATCGGCAGCCAGGGTGAACACCTCCGCCGCAGCACCTGCACGGTCGGGGATGCGGATGCGCACCTCGACGAGCTCTTCGGGATGGACGACACGCCCGGGCAGATTCGTCCGCGCCTCGCGGGCGCCGGCGAGTGTGCGAAGCAGGGTGTCGCGGTCGTCCGACGCCACGGTGTCGCGCATCGACGCGAGTCCCTCGATCAGCTCATCGAGCGCCGCGACGATCGCCGTACGGTTCTCGGCACAGATGTCGAGCCAGATGTCGGGTCGACCCGACGCGATGCGGGTCATGTCGCGGAACCCGCCGGCGGCCAGCCGCAACAGTGGCGCGTGCTCCTCGGCGCGATCGACGGCGAGCCGCATCAGGGTCGCAGCTGCGAGATGCGGCACATGGCTGACCACGGCGACGACCTGATCGTGGTGGTGTGGGCTGAGGGCGACCACCTCGGCGCCGAGCTCGCGGAGGACCCCGGTGACCCGTGCCAGCGTCACGTCGTCGGTCACCGGCGTCGGCGTGACGACCCACACGGCGCCGTTGAACATCTCGGCATCGGCGCCGTCGAGCCCGTCGAGTTCGCTGCCGGCCATCGGGTGGCTCCCGACGAAGCGGGGATCGGCGATCTGCTCACTGACGGTGGTCTTGACCGATCCGACGTCGGTGACGACACCCGTCGTCGTGGTGAGCGCCCGCTCCACCTGCTCGACGACGGAGAGCACCGGCACCGCCACGAAGGTGATGTCGGCGTCGGGGTCGAGCCCGGCTCGGTCGACGACCCCCTGCTCGATCGCCCGCTGCTCGGTGCCGTCCCGGGCGTCCTCGCCGTGGACCCGCCAGCCGCGTTGGCGCAGCCCGACCGCGATCGAACCTCCGATGAGGCCGAGGCCGATCACGTTCGCGCTGCGCTGGGTCACGGGCGACGATCGTACCGAGGGTGACCGCTCAGGCGCTCATGCGCCGGTCGCCGTCGCGACGGCCTCGCTCAGGGCGCGGCGCTCGCCGGTCGACAGTTCGCGCCAGTCACCCGGTCGCAACGACCGGTCGGTGATCGGCCCGATCCGGGTGCGGACCAACCGCAGGACGGGATGCCCGATCGCGTCGCACATGCGTCGCACCTGCCGGTTGCGGCCCTCGTGGATCGTGATCCGCAGGACTCCCGGTGACGGTTGGGAGGCCGCGGCCGGCGACGTGATCCCGTCGTCGAGCTCGACGCCGTCGCGCAACTTGCGCAGCCCTCCCGCCGCGACACGACCCCGCACGTGCACGAGGTACTCCTTCTCGACGCCGTGGCTCGGGTGGGTGATCCGGTGCGCCAGATCGCCGTCGTTGGTGAGCAGCAGCAGCCCCTCCGTGTCGACGTCGAGTCGACCGACGGGAAACACGCGTGGCTCGGACGGGACGAGATCGACCACCGTGCGCCGACCGTGGGTGTCCTTGGCGGTCGTCACCACACCCGTCGGTTTGTTGAGCACGTAGTAGACGAGTCCCGGCTTGACCCCGACGGGAGCTCCGTCGACCTCGATCCGATCGGTTTCCGGGTCGACCCGCCGACCGAGCTGTGCGATCTCACCGTTGACCGTCACCCGCCCCTCGGCGATCAGCTCTTCGCAGGTGCGGCGACTGCCCCACCCGGTCGAGGCGAGGACCTTCTGGAGCCGCTCACCGGACGGCAGGTGCTTGCGCTGCTCGGCCCACTGTTCCCACAGCGGCGGCTCGGGTTCGTCGGCGTCAGTCGGAGGTGCCATCGTCGGACCCGCCCCACTCCTGGTCGGATAAGCGGTCGGATGACTCGTCGGATGAGGGGTCGGACGGCTGCTCGTACGAGTCCGCGTCGTGCGATCCCACGGGCTCGGTGCCGGTCATCGTGCCGGTCATCGTGTCGGTGCTGGTGTCGGGGGCGGAGCTCGTGTCGACCGGCTCGATCGGGCTGACGCGGAGCCCGTGTTCGAGGGCCTCGACGACGTCGGCGTCGGGGATGAACTCGGCGATCGGCGGCAGATCGTCGATCGTGTCGAGCCCGAGCTTCTCGAGGAACATCGGCGTCGTCCCGAACAGCACGGCCTGGCCGGGACCGTCGTCGCGCCCGACCTCGTCGATGTAGCCGCGTGCCTGCAGCGTCCGGATCACGCCGTCGGGGTCGACGCCTCGGATCGACGCGACCTGGGCGCGCGAGATCGGCTGTTTGTACGCAACGATCGCCAACGTCTCCAACGCCGCCCCGGACAGCCGTGCCTTCTGGTCGTGCAGCACGAATCGCTCGACGTAGGGCGTCTGATCGGGATGGGTCTGGAAGCGGAACCCGCCGGCGACGCGACGCAACTCGAATCCCCGTTGCTGCTCGACGTACTCGGCGGCGAGCTGCTCGCACCATTGTTCGACGAGCGCGACGGGTTGCTCGAGCAGCTGGGCGAGCAGATCGGTGGGCACCGGGTCGTGGCTGACCATGACGACCGCCTCGATGGCGCGTTTGAACGACGCGATCTGTTCCTCGACCGGCACCAGTTCGTCGGACATGCGATCTTTTCTATCTGCTCGGAGGTGACCTGAGAACGGTCGACGGTTCAGCCGTCATACGCGTCGATCAGGATCGCCTCGACCGAGGCGTCCTCGGGCGCCGACCACGTGACCTCGATGTCGCCGAACCGGTCGGGCTGATCGATCTCGACATAGCCCTGCTTGAACAGTTCGAGCACCGCGAGGAACCGGACGATCACCTCGATCCGGTCGGCGAGGTCGGCGGTGAGCCGCCGGAACGAGATCCGGCCGCTGCGCGGCAGCTCGTCGATCAGTTCGGCGACGGCGTCGGCGACGGTCACCTTGATCGGATTGACGTGGAAGAGGTCGACGATCGGTTCGGGGCGCGGCGTCAGTGCCCGGATCGCTGCGCTCTGCAGGCGGCGCACGCTGGTGCCTTCGAGCAGGTCGGGGATCAGACCGGCGAAGCGCTCGTCGGGGCCGACGGTGCGCGGGAACGACAGGTCGGCCTCGTCGGCGAGTCCGCCGAACACCTGGGCGACGTCTTTGAAGGTCTTGCACTCGATGAGGCGGGCGAGCAGCAGGTCGCGCTCTTCCCACAAGGCGAGTTCGTCGTCGAGGTCGACATCGCCCGAGCCGGGCAGGAGCCGACGGGTCTTGAGCTCGACGAGGGTCGCCGCGATCAGGAGGAACTCGGTCGCCACGTCGAGGTCGAGAGCCTGGAGTTGCTCGACCTCGCGGAGATAGGCGTCGACGATGCGTGAGAGGTTGACCTCGTAGAGATCGACCTGCTCTTTCAAGATGAGCTGGAGCAGCAGATCGAACGGACCGTCGTACACGGGGGTGGTCACGTCGATCGCCATGGGCGTGCATATTACACGAACGAAATCACATCCATGTCGTGCAGGAGTGCAGATGTCACTCGTCGGGTCGCCGTCACGCGTCGGCGACACCGCCTCCGACGTCGGCCGGTTCCTCGGGGTCGTCACACCGGAACGGGGCGCCGTCACTCGAACCGTGATACCAGACCGTCTCACCGTCGAGCGTCAGTTCGATCCGGTAGCCGGGCACGAGGGCCTGGGTGTACGAGCGACCGGGTTCGGGGCATCCGAGTGCGCCGTTGCGCCACGTCACGCGCTCGTGCGCGACCACCTCGATGTCGGCAGCGTCGCGTCCGGTGTCCGCCGCCAGCGCGGCCACGGCCTCGCCCACGGACTCCGGCCACTCCCCCGGCAGCGTCGTGTCGCCGGCGACGGTCGATTCGGGCACGCTCGACGCAGGTGTGTCGGGCACGGTCGTCGGGAGCGTGGACGGGGACGTGACCGCGCTCGTCCCGTCGGTCGGGACGGCACCCTCGTCGTCGGTGTGGTCGTCCCCGCACGCCGCGACACTCAGGACGAGCGCCGCGGCGAGCAGGGAACGGGTGTGGGGCGCACGGGGGTGCCAACGAGCCATGGTGGTTCGACGCCGTTCGACGCAGCTCGGTTCCGGTCTATCTGCCGAATCCGGGCCCGATTCCGGCAAACGTCCAGGCGAGGCCGTAGCGGGTGATCGCCACCGGTACCGACCGCGCCGACCCGGCGAGGTCGAAGAAGAACTGGGCGACTGTCGGTGAGCCGCTGGCCTCGATCCGGGCCGCCGCCTGCGAGCGAGCGACGATCACGAGGGTGGTGTTCCACCCCGAGAGATCGTCGTCGAGTCGTCGGTCGGCGCGCTCGATCGCTCCGGCCGCGGCGGCGAGCTCGACGAACACGATTCCGCCGCGACGCGGGTCGAGCGAATCGTCGGTCTCCCAGTACCGCTCGTCGATCGCATCCGTCAGCCAGGTCGCGGCGCTGCGCAGTGATCGCGACGCCGCACGATCCGAGGTCTCGAACGCCTCGATCTCGTCGCGGACCTGCTCGAGCAGCTCGACCGTCGTGAACGGCGGCACCGTCACGACGGCCGACGCCGTCGCGGGCGACGATCCGGGGTTGTCCACGACGCTGACGGCCTCGTTGGTGAGGTCGCCACCCGGGTAGTCCGCATCGACGACGACCTGGTACGTGATCGTCACCGGCGGGAACTCGGGCCGCTGGTAATCGAAGCAGATCACGAGGTCGTCGGTGATCGGCATGTCGCCGAACAGACCGCTGAACACCTCGGTGCCGGCGTCACCGGCCTCGTTCTCGACGCCGATCGTGACGTCGTACGGCAGCCCGGTCGCTGCGAACGCTCCGACGTTGTCGTAGGCGAACGCGAACTCCCACGCTCCCGGGGCGTCGTCGATGGCGTGCCAGTTGAAGATCTCGAAGTCGATGGTCGGCGCTCCCGGCACCGGCCCGTCGCCGGCGTCCCACGGCTGCAGATCGTCGAACTCGATCACGGACGCCACCACCGGTGTGCCGAGCGTCGCCAGCGACACGCCGCTCCCGGCGGTGGCGTCGTGGAAGATCTCCATGTCGGTCCAGAACGGCGCCATGAAGTCGTTCGGTTCCTCCAGCGCGCCGGTGTACCAGTGCGGCTGACCGATGGGTGTCGGGGCGAACGGGAGCGGCCCGGGTGTCGAGTCGAAGAATGCGAAGCCGTCGTCGGTGAAACTGATCCCGGCGGTCGGGTCGCCGTAGAACTCGGTCGGCGGCGCCGTCGTGCCGAAGGCGTTGAACACGACGTTGTCGCCCTCGACACCCGCGAGCGGCGCAATGTCGTAGGCAGCGAGGTCGAGGTACCCCTCCTCCGAGGCCAAGGGCATCGCACAGGCGACCGGATCGTCGAGATTGGTGAAGGTCGTGTACGTGCCCTCGGTGCCGAACGACGTGGGCATCGTGCCGTTCCAGGTGATCACCCCGTCGGTCACGGCCACGGCTCCGTCGCTGGCCGTCAGTGATCCGTCCACCAAAGTCATACCCTCGGGCAGGGTGTCGGTGATCGTGTAGGCGAGGTCCTCGGTCAGCACGTTCGGCCGGACGAGGATCTCGACGTCGACGACGTCACCGCGTCCCGCCTCGGTGACCGACGCCGACTTGGTCACGTCGTCGGGGAGCTTGGTCAGCGTGAGCGGGATCGTGCCGATGTTGGACGGGTTCGCCGGATCGGTGCCGAGCGTCAACCACCCGTAGAACCGATCGCCGGGCGCAGGGTCGGCCAGGTCCCAGAACACCCGCAGGTCGAACGGTTCGAGCTGGGGTTGGCTCGCCGGCCCCTCCACGCGTGCGTTGCCGGCGTCGGAGCCGTCGAGCAGCGCGGTCGCCAGCGTGATCGTGTCGGGATCGTCGCCGGAACCGAGCCAGTTCTGCACCAGTACCCAATAGGTGCCGGAGCCCGGGTCGTCGAGCACGACCTTCTCCAGCGCCGTGGCGGAGGCCGAGTAGGCCACGAGTTCGCTCTCGGCGGGCAGCCCGTTGCCGTCGGCATCGAGCCCCACGAACAGGTCGACGTCGGGCGACGTCGACTCGACGATCTCGAACACGGCGTGTGTCGTTCCGGGCGCGACCTCGACCAGCTCCACGAAGGTGCCCTCCGGGGTGTCGTACGGGTCGCCGTTGGTCGGGTCCTGGACGAGTTCCTCGGTGCGCATCGCCGCCGGTGCGAGCCCGTCGACGGACGAGACGAACTCGCTGATCTCGACCGACGTCAGGCCGCGGACCAGGTCGGAGCCGGCATCGCGGCGGGTGACGAGGTCGATCTCGCCGGGCAGGTCGCCGGTCTTCGGTTGGACGGCGATCGGCAGGTGGGCCGCGGGCACCGCGGCGTCGGGCGTGAGCTGCACCTCACCGAAGAGGTACTCGCCGGTCGGCAGCGATGTCACGTCGACGCCGAAGGTGACATCGACGGATTCGCCGGGTGCCAACGTGAACGAGGACGGCGTCACCGAGACCGTGCCGGCGAACGTCGCCGAGGCGGTCCAGTTGACGGGTCCCGGTGCGGTGCTGGTGAACGTGCGCACGAAGGTGCACTCGAGCAGGCAGGCTCCGTTCGCGAGATGGGCGTTGTTGATCGCGGTCGGGTCGCCCCCGTCCGCGGGGTCCGCCGCGTCGTAGTCGGCCTCGGTTTCGTCGAGGACGAGGGCGGCGTTCACGGCGACGTCGACGCGGACCCGACCCGAACCGACGTCGAACGGATCGGCCGGGGTGACACCGTCCTCCTTGTGGACGTCGGTGTTCGTCGAGGTCGTCTCGAGCGCAGATTGGATCTGGGCCGGGCTCCAGTCCGGGTGGACGGCGGCGGTCAGCGCGGCCGCGCCCGCCAGGTGCGGACTCGCCATCGATGTGCCGCTGAGGAACACGTAGCTCGTCTCGCCGTACTTGCCGTGGGCGGCCCAGATCGCCACGCCAGGAGCACCGACGGTGGGCATGAGCGTGTCCCCACCCGTCGAACGGTTCGGTCCGCGCGAGCTGAAGCTGGCCGTGGCATCGGGGTCGGGGACCGCCGCAGTGATGGTGGCGACCGGCTGTGGGTCGGCGGTCGTCGCGTCCCATGCGGTCACCCAGTTCTTCACGAGTTGGCCTTCGGCCTGGTCGATGTGGATACCGGGGATCACGTGGAAGTCGGCCACCTCGCCGCCGGTGGTGTCGGCGTGCACGAACCCGCCGGCACCCGAGAACGCGGCGTTCTCGCTCTTTTCGACACGGGCGAACGTACCGCGGTCGCAGACGACGATCTCGCCGGAGAACGTTCCTTCGGGCCACGGCGATTCACTGACGCCGTCGTCGGGGTCGCCGACGGCGCAGAGCGCGTTGTTGACCGCACCGGCATCGAGGAGATACTGCGGCAGGTCACCGGCGTACACGATCGGCGCCGTGTACGCCTCGGTGGTGCCCGAACGACCGGTGAGGTCTCCCGGCGGCGGCGTACTGCCGCCGGCCATGCCGACGAGCTGGTTGAGCGACGGACGATCGTGGCTGAGTGCGGCCACGTGGGCGACCCACGGTGCGGCCGGTGAGCCCACTGTGGCCGGTGCCGGTCCCTCGTTGCCGGCGGAGTGGGCGACGAAGATGCCGGCGGCGCGGGCGGCGAGGAATGCCAGATCGTCGGCACTCGACCACGGGTCGGAGGGCGTCTCGGAGCCGATCGAGTAGTTGAGGACGTCGACACCGTCGGCGATCGCCTGGTCGACCGCGGCGACCGCACCGGTCGAGGTGCAGTAGCCCTGCCCGAGCGCCTCGTCACCGCAGGTCCGGTAGCTGATGATGTTGGCGTGCGGTGCGACGCCGGAGATCGACTCACCGTTCGGCCCGACGTCGGCGACGACGTTGCCGGCGGTGGTGGAGGCGGTGTGCGACCCGTGCCCGTCGTGGTCGAGGCTGTTGACACCCGACGCGTCGTCGTCCGCGAAGAAGTCGTAGGCGCCGATCAGCTTGTCGTTGCACAGGAACTCGGGCTGGTACTGCTCGCCGTTCGCCGGGTCGCACGCTCCGACGTACACCCCGGAGCCGTATGGGTTCACGTGGGTGTAGCCGTCGCTGCCGGTGGCGGCGAACGAGGGATTCTCGGGGTTGATCCCGGAGTCGATGATGCCGACGACGATGCCCTCGCCTTGCGTCGCGACACCGGACGCGCTGCCGTCCCAGACGGCCGAGGCGCCGATGAACTCGGGGCCGAGGTCGGTCGTCAATCGGGTCACCCGGTTCTTCTCGACGTCGGCGACACCCGGGAGTCGGAGGACCTGACTCGCCTCGGCCGGCGTCAGCCAGATGCTGAGACCGTTGATGGCGTTCGTGAAGCGGAACCGGACCTCGGGCGCGCGGCCGAGGTCGGCGGCGATCGCCGCGATCACCTCGTCCTGACGCCCGCGCAGGTAGTCGACGTACGAGCGCGCCCCCGGATCATCGACGTCGAGCGCGGGGGCCCCCGTCGCGACCGGACTCGTGGCGTCCAGGCCTTGGATCCCGCCGGTGTAGGTCGCGAGCGCCGGATCGTCCAGCGTCACGATCCAGTAGCCCTCCGTCTCGCCCTTGATCCGGTCGCTCGTGACGACGCGGACATCGTCCGACGCCGTCAGGGAGAGTTCGTCCTGCGGCGACGGCAGGTCCTGTTGGGCGTTGCCCACGTTCGACGACCCGGCCACCGCAGTGGTCACGACCACGGCGATGGCCGCGCACGCGGCCACGAATCGCTGCTTCATCACGTTGCTCCTCTTCTCCGGATCCCGCCGGAGCATTCGATCTGAGTCCCACTCAGTGTGAGCTGACGACGACGTAGCGTCGTCCCGTCTCGATCGGAACGTAGCCCACCCGTCCTCGGTGGTGGAGCAAAGATTCCGTCAACAACGTTGTGATGGAATCAACTCACCAGCGTTCCGACGGACCTTCACCCGTTCGAGTGACGGGCGCGGTGTGCCGCCGTGTGCGTGCGGCTCGCACACCGAGGGTCGGCGCAGAACCGGCGCGACCGGTTCTTGGTGGCGTCGTGGAACACCCGGTCGCAGTCGTCTGCCGCACACCGACCGAATCGATCGGTCCCGTGGTCGCACAGGCTCTGTGCGAGTGCCATCAGCAGGTCGACCGCCACCTGGTGCGCGAACGGCGTCTGCGGACCTGTCCAGTGGATGTGGAGCGCATACCCGTCGTGGGCACTCAGCGACGGAGCGATGGCCGATGCCTCCAGCTGTGCGTTGATCGACTCGACGGCCTCGGCCAACTCGGCGTCGGGCAGCCACCGCACGAGGCGTCCCACCGACACCATCCGATCGGCGAGCGCCCCGAGCTCGGCCTCGGACGCCGTGCGGGCGCGGACGAACTCGTAGTCGACGAGCACCGACCTCAACCGGTCGAGCGGGGCGAGCTCCTCGAGATCCGGCAGCGGATGCCCGGCCGCCACGTTCGCCAGCTCGACCGCCGCGTCGACCGTCACGCGGATCTCGTCGTCGATCGAGTTGGCCCGGACGTGCATGACTGCGATCGTACCGGCACGGTCGTTCCCAGTGGAGACCTCCGTCACACTCGGTAAGGGGCTATGGCGATTATGCTCCATGCAATGTCCATCCAGCTGATGTCGCCGCAGCTCCTGACCGTCGTCGTGATCGCCGCCAACGTGCTCGGCGGTGCGATGGCGATCCCCCAGGCCCGCAAGCTGCTCCGCAGCCGGCGCGTCGAGGGGGTGTCACCGACCTGGGCGGCGGTGTCGGCAGCCGTCAACGCAGCATGGATCCCGTACGGATTCGCCACCGGTGACGTCGGGATCGTCCCGGTCAGCGTCGTTTCGGTCCTGGCGTATCTGTCGATCGCCGCCGGCATCTGTCGATACGGACACCTGCCGGTCGGCGCCGCCGTCGCCCGCATGCTCACCAGCGCTGCCGCCGTCCTCGTCGTGCCCGCCGTCGTCCTCGTCGTCGAGGGCTGGGTCGCCGCCGGCGTCACCCTCGGCGTGTTCTACGGCGTCCAGTTGACGCCCGCGGTCGTCACGGTCTACCGGACGGTCGACGTGAGCGGTGTCTCGCTCGCCACCTGGGTCATCGCCTTCGTCGAGGCGGCACTGTGGGGGATCTACGGACTCGGTCGCGGCGACGCCGGATTGCTCAGTCTCGCCGCGAGCGGCATGTTCATGGCCACGCTCGTTCTCGTCCGGCTCGCCGCTCGGCGACCCCGTCGCGATCGCACCTACGACGGTTCGGTCGAGGGCGCCTACGACGGCCTCGGGCTCTCCCCCGCCTGATCGACATCCGGAACCACCTCGGTCGCCCGTGCGAGCCGCGGGTAGCCTCGCACGCCGTGACTCGTGTGCTCTCCTGCATCCAACCGACCGGCGCCGTCCACCTCGGCAACTACCTGGGAGCACTGCGCAACTGGGTCCGCGATCAGCACGACAAGGATGTCTTCCACGGGATCGTCGACCTGCACGCGCTCACGATCGCCGAGGAGCCGGGCGTGGTCGGCGAAGCCACCATCGAGTTGGCCGCCATGCTGTTCGCGATCGGGCTCGACCCGGAGGTCGCGACGGTCTTCGTCCAGAGTCACGTCCCGGAGCACTCCCAGCTGAGCTGGGTGATGGAGTGCACCGTCTCGTACGGCGAGCTGTCGCGGATGACCCAGTTCAAGGACAAGACCGCCAAGCGTGAGGGCAAGTTCATCTCGGCCGGGCTGTTCACGTACCCGGCCCTCCAGGCCGCGGACATCTTGCTGTACGACACGAACGAAGTGCCCGTCGGTGACGATCAGCGCCAGCACATCGAGATCACCCGCGACATCGCCCTGCGCTTCAATCATCGTTTCGGCGACACCTTCGTGATCCCCGACGCGGTGATCCCGACCGCCGGCGCCCGGGTGATGGACCTGCAGGACCCGACGTCGAAGATGTCGAAGTCGGCAACCACCGACGCCGGCTGCGTCATGATGCTCGACGATCCGACGGCGATCATGAAGAAGTTCAAGCGGGCGGTCACCGACTCCGACAGCGAGGTCCGCTACGACGTCGCCGCGAAGCCCGGGGTCTCCGGCCTGCTCGACATCCTGGCCGCCGCGACGGGACGGTCCCCACAGGACGCCGCTGCGGACTACACCCAGTACGGTCCGCTCAAGGCCGACACGGGCGAGGCGATCGTCGCGCTGCTCGAGCCGATCCAGGCTCGCTACCGCGAGCTGATCGCCGACAAGGGCGAACTCGCACGCCTCCTCTCGATCGGTGCGGGCAGGGCGCGAGTCGTGGCGTCGGCGACGCTCCAGCGGGCATACGACCACATCGGCCTCGTCCGGCCGTGACGCGTCGCGGGTCGTGTCGTCGGTCCCGTCCGGCCGTGAGCCGCCCGACGTGACGGCGCCGACCGGCGTCGACGCCGAACGCCGGTTGAACCGTCGGATCGTCTCGCTCGCGGTCCCAGCACTCGGTTCGCTCGCGGTCGAGCCCGTCTACGTCCTGGTCGACACCGCGATCGTCGGTCGACTCGGCACCCAGCAACTCGCGGGCCTCGCGATCGCGGCGACCGTGCTGTCGTTCGTCTTCGCCGGATCGAACTTCCTCACCTACGGCACGACCGAACGCGTCGCCCGCCGGCTCGGCGCCGGCGATCAGACCGGAGCGGGCAACGTCGGGATCCAGGCCCTGTGGCTCGCAGTGCTGTGTGGCGTGCCGATCGCCGTGGCGTTGGCGGTGTTCGCCGAACCGGTCGCGTCCCTGCTCGGAGCGGACGACGAGGTGCTGGAACATGCGGTGACCTACCTGTCGTGGAGTGCACTCGGGGTGCCGTTCTTCCTGGTCACGCTGGCGGCCCAGGGAGTGTTCCGCGGCGAGGCCGACTACATCACCCCGCTCTGGATCCTGCTCGGCGCCAACCTCGCCAACCTCGTCATCGAGCTCGTCTTCGTGTTCGTGCTCGACATGGGGGTCGCCGGATCGGCGTTGTCGACCGTGATCGCCCAGGTGGGCGCAGCGCTGACGTTCCTGTGGATGCTGCGGTCACGCATGCGCGCCGCCGAAGTACGTCGACCGAGCCGAGAGCGGATGGCGCCGCTGATGTCGGCCGGCAAGCACCTCCTGCTGCGGGTCGGCTCGATGCTCGCGGTGTTCGCCGGGGCGACCACGATCGCCGCCCGCATCGACGACGAGACGCTCGCCGCCCACCAGATCGTGAACAGCATGTTCATCTTCCTCGCGCTGGTGCTCGACGCGTTCGCCGTGCCGGCGCACACCCTCGTCGCCGAGGAGGAGGGGCGTGGCGATCTCGAGGCGGCCCGTTTCGTCGCCCGCCGGTCGGTCGTGTTGTCGGTGGTGGTCGGTCTCGGGCTGGGCGGGTTGATCGCGGCGACCTCCCCCTTGCTCCCGCGGATTTTCAGTGACGATCCCGCGGTGGTCGACACCGCGATGGTCGGACTCTGGTGGCTCGCGGCGATGATGATCCCGGGCGCGGTGGCGTTCGCCCACGACGGCATCCTGATCGGTGCCGGTGACTACCGGTTCCTCGGGCTGGCGGCACTGGCGTACCTGGTGGCGGTCGTGCCGATCGCGGTGTTCACCCTGCTCACCCCGGCGCTCGGCATCAGCGGCATCTGGGGCGGCCTCCTCGTCTGGATGGTGCTGCGCGCGGTCGTCAACGACCGCCGCACCCGCCACGTCCTCGCCTCCCCCACCTGACCCCGGCAGCCGCGGGTCAAGCCGCGGGGTCAGGCGCGGTCGCAGGCGTGGAGGGTCTCGAAGGCGGGGCCGCGCTCGGCGATCAGGTCGACGGTCGCCGGATCGCTGCCGACGGTGGCGGCCAGTTCGGCGCCGATCCGTTCATGATCCTGATAACAGCGGAACCGTTCGGTGCGTCCGCCGACGACGGAGGCGGCGACCCGTCCCCAGGTGCCCAGACCACACTCGATCTTGCCGACGTCGTGGAGCAGCGCGCCGGCGACCTCGGCTCGCGTCGACGCCGGGCGGGCGTCGACGAACCGACGGGCGACCGTGATCGAATGACGTCGGTCCTGGTTCGACATGCGATGCCAGAGTTGCTGCTCGCCGGGCAGCAGCTGTGTCAGCGCCCAGGCGTCGTCGGCGGGGTCGGGCGGCTTCGACGACAGTGATCCGACGAAGCGGGCCACCAGGTGATGCGGGTGGGTGAGCAGGTGCCGAGGCTTGCTCACGACCGGCTCCGGGAGACGGCCCGTGGATGCGCCGAGCAGTAGACGTCCCACAACCGTTCCTGGCTCACACGGGTGTACACCTGCGTGGTCGAGATCGAGGCGTGTCCGAGCATCTCTTGCACGATACGCAGGTCGGCCCCGTGGTCGAGCAGGTGCGTGGCGCACGAATGGCGCAACACGTGCGGTGAGAGCTCGGCGGTGATGCCGGCCAACCGTCCGTACTTCTTGATGATCAGCCACACGCCCTGGCGGCTGAGACGGCCGCCGCGCTGGTTGAGGAACACGGCTTCGGCGTCGTCACGTCGCTTCCACCGCGCGGGGACGAGCGCGGCCCGGCCCGAGGGCGCGAACCAATCGTCGAGCGCGCGGGCAGCAGCACCGCCGTAGGGCACCAGCCGTTCCTTGCTGCCCTTGCCGTACAACCGCGCCATTCGGTGGTCGAAGTCGACGTCGCCGACGGACAGGCCGACGATCTCGGCGACACGAGCGCCCGTTGCGTACATCAGCTCGAGCAAGGCCCGGTCGCGACGGCCGAGGGGGTCGGCGCCCGTCACCGCGTCGAGCAGGCTGGTGACATCGGACTCCGTGAGCGGCTTCGGGATGCCGGACGGGGTGCGGACACCGTCGAGCCGTGCGGTGGGGTCGTCGGGACGGAACTGTTCGGTGACCAGGAATCGGTGCAGCGATCGGATCGCCGCCAGGCGGCGTGCGGTCGTCGATGCCGCTGCCTCGGACGCCCGCTGGTCGGCGACCCAGTCGACCAAGTCGTCGTGAGCGACGCTCGCCAGATCACTGCCGCGCGCCGACAACCAGTCGTGGTATCCGATCAGATCACGGCGGTACGCGGCCACCGTGTTGCGCGCTCGGCCGCGCTCGGCCGCCAGCCACACGAGGAACTCCTCGGCCTCGAGTGGCAACTCGATGGGCGCATCCGGGAGCGGCACGTCATCCCTGCGACGTGAGACGGCGGTGCGCCGCGAAGAGGCCGCACACACTCTTCGCGTCGACGATGTCACCGGCGTCGATCATCGACAACGCCTCGTCGAGTGGCACGTGGAGGATCTCCATCGCCTCCTCCTCCGGGCCGTGTCGATCATGATCGGCGGGTTCGCAGCCCGTCGCGAGGAAGATCGAGCAGACCGAATCGGTCATCCCCGGTGAGGGGAGCATGTCGATGAGGTGCAGCATCTCGGTGGCGCGAAGTCCGGCCTCCTCCACCAACTCCCGGCGCCCGGTGTCCTCCGCCGGCTCGTCCGCGACGTCGCGCATCCCGGCCGGGATCTCGATGATCTCGCGTTCGTAGGGCGGACGGTACTGACACACCAGGACGACCGACGGCTGGCCCTCGGCGTCGAAGATCACCGGGACGACGGCGACGGCGCCGGGCGACCGGACGATGTCGCGCTCGAAGACCGTTCCGTCCGGCGCGGAGAAGCGTGCGACGGCGACGTTCCAGACGTGTCCCTGATGCACCTGCCGATCGTCGAGGTGCGTGAAGCCGTGGTCGCTCATGGGGCCATCGTGGCAGACGCCGGGCGGGCGTCGTAGGCAATCGTCCCGGGACCGTCGAGCGTTCAGTCGATCGCTGCGTTGTCGGTCGTCGCCGGCTCCGAGACCTCGTCGAGCATGCGCCGCAGCCCCGGCGGGGTGGCGTCGCGACGTGCCAGCGCCGCGGAGATCAGACCACTGAACAGCGGGTGGGCGCGATCTGGGCGACTCTTGAACTCGGGATGACCCTGGGTGGCGACCCAGAACGGATGGTCGGCGAGTTCGATGAACTCCACGAGCCGCCGATCGGGCGACAAGCCACTGCAGCGCAGGCCGGCTCGTTCGAACCGTGGCTTCCAGTTCGCGTTGAGCTCCCACCGGTGCCGGTGCCGCTCGCTGACCACTGGCTCGCCGTAACACGCGTGCACCTTGCTGTCGGGCTCGAGGATCGCGTAGAAGGCGCCGAGTCGCTGGGTACCGCCCTTGTCGCTGACATCGCGCTGGTCGTGCATGAGATCGATCACCGGGTGTTGCGTGGTCGGGTCCATCTCGGTCGAGTTGGCGTCGACGAGTCCGATGACATTGCGGGCGAAGTCGACCGTCATCGCCTGCAGTCCGAGGCAGATGCCCAGGCACGGGATGTCGTGCTCGCGAGCGAAGCCGGCCGCCGCGATCTTGCCCTCGAACCCGCGCGACCCGAATCCGCCGGGAATGATGATCCCGTCGAGATCGGCGAGTCGGCCCGACGCGAGGAGGCCCTCGACGTCCTCGGCCTGGATCCAGTCGATCTCGACCTTGGCCTCGTGGTGGAAACCGGCGTGCTTGAGCGCCTCGACGACCGACAGGTACGCGTCGGGGAGCTCGATGTACTTGCCGATCAGACCGATCTTGACCGGTGCGGTGGATTCCTCCACCCGTGTCACCAGTCGCTGCCACGACGACAAGTCGATCGGGTTGCTCTCCATCCGCAGCACGTCGAGTGCGACGGTGTCGAGTCCCTCGTCGTGCAGGATCAGCGGCAACTCGTAGATGTTGCGGGCGTCGGCCGCATTGATCACCGCGTTGTCGGGCACGTCGCAGAGGTTCGAGATCTTCGCCTTCAGCCCGTCCTCGACGGGGGCCTCGCTCCGGCAGACGATGATGTCGGGCTGGATGCCACGGCTGCGGAGTTCGGTCACCGAGTGTTGTGTCGGCTTGGTCTTCTGCTCGGCCGACGGCCCGATGAAGGGCACCAGCGTCACGTGGATGTAGCACACGTTGTCACGCCCCGCGTCCTTGCGGTACTGCCGGATCGCCTCGAGGAACGGGAGGATCTCGATGTCGCCGACGGTGCCGCCGACCTCGGTGATCACCACGTCGGTGTCGTCGGTGGCGACCTGGTGGATGCGGCGCTTGATCTCGTCGGTGATGTGCGGGATGACCTGGACCGTCTTGCCGAGGTAGTCGCCGCGCCGCTCGGCGGCGAGCACCGACTGGTAGATCGAGCCGGTCGTGGCGTTCGACGCACGGGTGAGGTTCTCGTCGATGAAGCGTTCGTAGTGGCCGAGGTCGAGATCGGTCTCACCACCGTCGTCGGTGACGAAGACCTCTCCGTGTTCGTACGGGTTCATCGTGCCGGGGTCGACGTTGATGTACGGGTCGAGCTTCTGCATGACGACCTTGAGCCCTCGGAGCTTCAGCAGACGGCCGAGCGAACTCGCGGTCAGCCCCTTGCCGAGCGAGCTGGCTACCCCTCCGGTCACGAAAATGTGCTTCGGCATGTGGGGAAACCTCCGTCAGACTGGCCCGCATCGACGATGCGCACGACGGGACATCACCATATCCCGCGGGCGCCTCACGTCGCGCGGATGTGCGCGACCGAGCGGCAGGTTTTCGGTCACGCCACGGCCGGTCATGCGGTCACCGTGACCGTGTCGTTTCGTCGGGGTGGCGTCCGTCGGCGAGGAGTTCGTCGGCGGCGTCGCGAGCGGCGGAGGTGACCGACCCGCTCAGCATGCGGGCGAGTTCGTCGACGCGGTCGTCGGCGCGCACCGCCGTCACATCGGTGAACGTCGACCCGCCACGCACGTCCTTGCGCACGACGAACTGTTCACTCGCATGTCCGGCGACCTGCGCCAGGTGGGTGACGACGAGCACCTGATGGGCCCGTCCGAGTTGCGCCAGTGCTCGTCCGACGGCGGTGGCAGCCGAGCCACCGATACCGGCGTCGACCTCGTCGAACACCAGGGTGCTCACGGCGTCGTCGCCACCGCCGGCGCTCAGGACGAGCCGGAGCGCCAGCATGGTCCGCGACAACTCGCCACCCGACGCCACACGCTGCAACGGGAGCACCGGGGAACCGGGGTTGGCCGAGAACAGGAACCGGACACCGTCACCCGCCAGGTCGTCGACATCGTCCGCACCGTCGGCGCCGACCCCGACCTCGATCGCGACGGCGGCATCGGGGAGCGCGAGCGACCGAAGCTGCTCCTCGATCGCCGTCGCCAGTCGTGGCGCTGCGGCACGTCGGGCCGCACACACCTCGCGCGCCGCCGCCTCGACGCTCGCCCGGGCGTCGTCGCGTTGGCCGTCGAGTTCGGCGGCCCGTCGGTCGTAGTCGAGCAGTTCGCGCAATCGATCGTCGGCCTCGGCGTGATACGCCATCACGTCGGCGAGCGACTCGCCGTACTTGCGCCGAAGGTCGAGCAGTAGCTGGCGCCGCTCACGGATCTCCGCCAGTCGTTCGGGGTCTTCGTCGATGTGTTCGGTGAGCTCTCGGAGTTCGCCGGCGATGTCGTCGAGCTCGGCGATCGCGGCGTCGAGTCGGGCGGCGATGGTTGCGAACGGTGCTCGCTCGTCGAGCAAGCGTCGGGCGGCCGAGACGAGTGCGTCGACGCCGCCCTCGTCGCCGCGGAGCGCCTCGATCGCCCCCTCCCCCGCCAGTCGGTGGCCCTGGGCGTCGGCCAGCAACGACTCCTCGCTCGCCAACCGAGCGTCCTCGTCGGCGTCGACGACCGCGGCGCGGTCGAGCTCGTCGACCTGATACCGCAGCAGGTCGATCTCGCGGGCACGGGCCCGTTCGTCGCCGCCCAAGGTGGCCAGTTCGGCTTCGATCTCCGTCAGCCGGGCCCGGGCCGCGCGCAGCGGGCCGAGATCGACGGCGCCGAACCGGTCGAGGGTGCCGCGCTGTTCGACGGGCGACATCAGGCTCTGGTGTGCGTGCTGGCCGTGCAGGTCGACGAGCGATCGGGCACGTTCGGCGAGGGTCGCGGCCGTCGCGGGTCGTCCGTCGACGTACGCCCTCGATCGTCCGTCGGCGGGGATCACCCGACTCAGGACCACCTCACCGTCGCCGAGGTCGAAGCGTCCGTCGACGCGGGCCTCATCGGCGCAGGTGCGCACCACCGTCGAGTCGGCGCGGCCGCCGACGAGCAGGCCGATCGCCTCGATCAGCATGGTCTTGCCGGCGCCGGTCTCACCCGTCAGCGCGGTCATGTGCGGCCCGAACGTGAGGTCGGCACGTTCGATGACGCCGAGATTCTCGATGTGCAGTTCGACGAGCACACCCCAGTTCTACCCGATGGGTGTCGCGATCGAACGGATGTACGAGACGAAACGACTCGGACCAGGCGCGTCGGCCGGTCGGGACAGGGGACGAGTCAGGGAACGAGTCAGGGGTCGAATCAGCGGTCGAGCAGGCCGAACTTGGCCTTGAGGACCTGGTGGTAGTGGTGCTCACCGAAGCGGACGAACCGGGCGGTCGCCACCGACGGACGACACGTCACCTTCGCGCCACCGGACAACGAACACGTCGCCCGGCCGTCGACCGCCACCGAGGCGGTGTTCCCGTCGAGTACCTCGATCTCGACGGTCTCCGACGGATCGAGCACCAGGCTCCGGTCGAAGAGCATGTGGGGTGCAACCGGCGTCACGAGCAGGGCGCGGTGTTTGGGCGACACGACCGGCCCGCGGGCCGACAACGAGTACGCCGTCGAACCCGTCGGGGTGCTGACGATGAGGCCGTCGGCGGCGTAGGACGTGAAGGCCTCGCCGTCGATGCGGACCAACAGGTGGACGGTGTGACCCGACACCTGTTTTTCGACCACGCCCTCGTTGAGCGCGCGCCAGGTGCCGACCGATCGACCGTCGGCGTCGATCGCCTCGACGTCGAGCATCATCCGTTCGTCGAGTGTCCACGAACCGTGCTCGGCGCCGACCGCGAACCGCACGAGGGCGTCACGCACCCCGTCGACCTCGATCTCGGTCAGATAACCGAGTCGACCGAGGTTCACGCCGAGCAACGGCACCGGTGCGCCGTCGAGCAGGTGCACGCTGTGCAGCATCGTGCCGTCTCCGCCCAGGCTGAGCACCAGGTCGGCGTCGGCGGCGACCCGATCGTCGGCCAGCGCGTCGAGCCCAGCGGCGTCGGCGTCGGCGGACGGCACCCAGGCCTCGTCCCCGTTGGAGCGCAACCACTCGATGGTGTCGACCGCGAGCGCCTGAGCTGCGGCGTGGGTGTGGTGAGCCACCACGGCCACCCGGATCACGATGCGGCCCCAGGTGCTCGTGCGTGGACGAGGAACTCCCGGTTGCCGTCGGCGCCGGTGATCGGCGAGTCGGTCCAGGCAACGACCTCACACCCGCACTGGTCGAACGCCGCCGAGACCTCGGTGCGCACGCGCTCGTGCACGTCCGGGTCGGTGATCACGCCGCGCCCGCGGCTGACCTCGGATCGACCTGCCTCGAACTGGGGTTTCACCAGGAGCACCATCGGGGCACCAGGCTGGCACACGGCGGCCAGCGGCGCGATGACCAGGCGCAACGAGATGAACGACAGGTCGCCGACCACGATGTCGACCGGACCGTCGATGACATCGAGGTCGATGTGCCGGACGTTGGTGCGTTCGAGGTTGGTGACGCGCTCGTCGGCGACCAGCTTCTCGTGGAGCTGGCCGTGCCCGACGTCGACGGCGACGACGTGGTCGGCACCGCGCTGGAGGAGCACATCGGTGAACCCACCGGTCGACGCCCCGGCGTCGAGCGCTCGCAGACCGTCGACGTCGATCCCGAACTCGTCGAGCGCGTGGTCGAGCTTGAGCGCACCCCGTCCGACGAAGCGCGGCGGCGGGCCGTCGACGACGAGTTGATCGCCGGGCGCGACCTGCCGTGTCGCCTTCTCGGCGATGGCGCCGTTCACCCGCACTCGTTTGGCGTCGATCAGCTGCTGCGCGGTCGCTCGGCTCGATGCGAGGTCGCGACGAACGAGTTCGGCATCGAGCCGCCGACGCGACCCCACCGAGGGTCAGCTCCCGCGGCTGGTGTCGACCCTGCGGACGCCCGACGATCCGACCGCGGCGGCCTTCTTCTTCGCTGCCGCCTTCTTCTTGGCCGGTGCCTTCTTCTTCGCGGCGGCCTTCTTCTTGGCCGGTGCCTTCTTCGCGGCGGGCTTCTTCTTGGCCGGCGCCTTCTTGGCGGCGGCCTTCTTCTTCGCGGCGGCCTTCTTCTTCGCGGGGGCCTTCTTCTTGGCGGCGGGCTGCTTGGACGGTTGCTGACCGAGGGCGGAGCGAACCTGACCGGCCAAGCCCTCGACCTCGCGTTCGAGGTCGTCGAACCGGTCGCTCAACGCGGCGACCTGCTTGCTGATCTCGGCCTGCACGGCCGCCGCGATCGCCTCGGTCGTCTCGCGTCCTCGGTCGACGAGCGCCTGGACGAGTCGCTCGGCGTCGTTCTTGCGGACCTCCCCCGACTTCACGAGGCTCTGCACGAACTCTTCCGCCTGCTTGCGCGACGTGTCGGTGAACTGCACACCCGCCTCGATGAACTTCTGGATCTGGGAGTTGGCCATCCGGACATGCTATCCACCGGGCGCGAAGCGGCGGAGCGGCGTACCTCAGGCGTCGAGCAGCCAGTCGGCGACGGCCGCCAGGTCGGCGACGTCGACCACGGGGCTCACGGTGGCGTCGGTCGGACCGCCGGGCGGCGTCACCCCCGACCTGACGAGTGCGAACGGGCATCCGATCGCCGCCGCGAACCGACCGTCGGTGCTGCCACGGTCGCCGACGACGATGGCGGCGCTCGGCGCATACGCGGGACCACAGCGGTCGGCGACGAGGTCGGCCATCGGACGATGCGGCTTGCCGGCGATCGTGGGTTCGGTCTCCGACACGGCCCGCACCGCGGCCACCAGCGCGCCGGCACCCGGGATCGGCCCCTCGGGTGTCGGGTAGGTGACGTCGTCGTTCGTCGCGATGAAACACGCGCCGGAACGGATCGCCGCGTTCGCCGCCTGCAACCCGTCGTAGTCGAAGTGGCGATGGAGTCCGACGATCACCGCGTCGAAGCCCGTGTCGAGTCCGGCGTCGAACCCACCGTCGGTGGTGACCGCAGATGCACCACGCGCCTCGACCGCCTCGACGACACCGTCGCCGCCACACACGAGCACCCGCTGACCGGCGTCGACGAGCGATGCACCGGCCTGCGCGCTGGTGACGACGTCGCCGACGGCCGGGATGCCGATCGCCGCGAGCGCTCGTTCCTGCTCGGCGAGGCGCGACATCGAGTTGTTGGTCACGAACAGCACCCGGCGACCCGATGAGCGGAGTCGCTCGACCGCGTCGGCTGCGCCAGGAATCGCCCGTCGGGCCAACCAGACGACGCCATCGAGATCGCACAGGACGAAACGCACCGCATTCACGAGGGTCCTTTGTACCAGCGCGGCGGAGCTGGCACGCTGTGTCGGTGGCTCGCTTCCTCCCCTTCCCGGCCGTCCACTACGCACCCGACGTGCACCTCGACGAGGTGATCGCCCCGCCGTACGACGTGTTGTCGGACGACGACGTGGACGAGCTCGCGGCACGCAGCCCGCACAACATCGTGCACGTCGACGTGCCCCGCGAACGCGACGGTGACGAACGCTACGAGCGGGCCGGCGATCTGCTCCGGCAGTGGATCGCCGACGGCGTCATGGTGCGTGACGACGAGCCGAGCTTCGTCGCGTACCGGATGAGCTTCCAGGACGCGACCGGGCGCGACCGTTCGATCGTGGGAGTGCTGGGCGGCGTCGAGGTGGAGCCGTACGGCGAGGGCGGTGTGCTCCCCCACGAGCGGATCACGCCGAAGGCCTCGACCGACCGGCTCGATCTGACGCGCGCGACGGAGGCGAACATGTCGCCGGTGTGGGGTCTGTCGCTGGCCTCGGGCCTGACCGAGCTGCTCGCGGCGCCGGGCGAGCCGATCGGTGAGCTCACGGTCGACGGGGTGACCCATCGGGTCGAGCGGATCACCGAACCGGAGCGGGTCGCTGCGATCAGCGCGTCGGTGGGGTCGGACGATGTGCTGATCGCCGACGGTCATCATCGATACGGCGTCGCCCAGCGATACCGAGACGAGGTTCGCGCCGCCACGGGACGCACCGACACGCCTGCGGAGGAGACCCTGATCTTCGTCAGCGAGCTGATCGAGGATCAGCTGAGTGTGGAGGCGATCCACCGAGTCTACCGCGGCATCGACCGCGATCGTCTCGTCGCGGCACTCGAGCGCGGTTTCGAACTCACCCCGGCCGGCCCGGTCACCTCGACGACGCTCTCGGAGATGGACGATCGCGGTTGTCTGTGTCTGGTCGACCGCGACGGTGGGGGTCACTGGCTGACCCCGAAACCGGGCGCGTTCGACGACGTGCGCGCGCTCGACGGGGTTTGGCTCGAGCACCTGCTCGACGCGACCGACGCTGACGTCACCTATCAGCACGGCGTCGACGAGCTGCACGCGCTCCTGGCTCGTGACCCGTCGATCGCCGCTGCGGTACTGATCCGCCCCGTGAGTGTCCGTGAGATCGAACGCACCGCCCGGGAGGGTGTCGTCATGCCCCCGAAGTCGACCTTCTTCACGCCGAAGCTGCGCACCGGCCTGGTGATCCGCCCCCTGACCTGACCGGCGACGCGTCAGCGCACGAGCTCGTCGCTGGCGAGCCGGAGCGCTCGTTCGACGCTGCGGCGGTTGCTCGCACGCACCAGCTTGGTGGCCACGAGTTCGGTGCGGCTCTGGGTGACGCCGCCCGCTCGGAAGAACCGGCGGACCACGCGCCCGACGGCGACGACCTGATCGCCGGTGCCGACGGTGACCGCGGCATCGACCACGACGATCGGCACCGAGCAGGTGCCGTCGTCGAGCCGGGTACTCACCTCGACCTGGGTGACGGTCGAACCCGACGGCAGTTCGCGCGTCCTGGGTTCGCTGGTGACGGTGCCGCACACGACGGCGACGTTGAGATCGTCCATGTTGCCTCTCCTCGATGACACGAAGTGAGGGGGAAGCCGGTGTGGACGACACCCTACGCCGGGGGTGTCACACGGTGCGCCGGTTCGGGCGGCCCGTCTCAGGCGAGCGTGCCGACGTTGTTCAGCTCGGCGAAGGCCTGCTTGAGCCGCTCGACGAACGACTCCTCGCCGGCTCGCAGCCAGACCCGGGGGTCGTACTGCTTCTTGTTCGGGCGATCGTCGCCGTCCGGGTTGCCGATCTGGCCCTGGAGATAGTCGTGCTTGTCGGCCTCGTAGGCCCGCACCCCGTCCCAGAACGCCCACTGGAGATCGGTGTCGATGTTCATCTTCACGACCCCATAGCTGATGGCTTCGGCGATCTCGGCCGCCGTCGACCCGGAGCCGCCGTGGAAGACGAAGTCGACCGGGTTCGGTCCGGTGGCGAACTTCTCGGCGATGTACTCCTGGGAGTCGCGCAGGATGGTCGGTGTGAGCTTGACGTTCCCGGGCTTGTACACGCCGTGCACGTTGCCGAACGCCGCGGCGACCGTGAACTTGTCGCTGACCTTCATCAGTTCCTCGTACACGTAGGCGACCTCCTCGGGCTTGCTGTAGAGGTCGCTTTCGTCGGCGTCGGAGTTGTCGACGCCGTCCTCTTCACCGCCGGTGATGCCGAGCTCCATCTCGAGCGTCATGTCGATCGCCGACATCCGTTCGAGATACCGCTTGCAGATCTCGACGTTCTCCTCGAGCGGTTCCTCGGACAGATCGAGCATGTGCGACGAGAACAGTGGCTTGCCGGTCGCCCGGTAGTGCTCCTCTCCGGCGTCGAGCAGACCGTCGACCCACGGCAACAACTTCTTGGCGCAGTGGTCGGTGTGCAGGATCACCCGGGCGCCGTAGTGCTCGGCGAGGCGGTTGACGTGGTCGGCTCCGGCGAGTGATCCGAGCACCGACGCCCGGTGGGACTCGACGGGGATGCCCTTGCCGGCGACGAACGCGCCGCCGGAGTTCGAGAACTGGATGATCACCGGTGAGTTGAGTTCCGCGGCGGCCTGCATCACCCCGTTCATCGAGTTGCTGCCGATGCAGTTGGCGGCGGGAAGTGCGAAACCCTTCGCCTTGGCGAGGGCGAAGACCTCTTGCACTTCGGATCCGGTGATGACACCGGGGGCGAAATCGTTGCGTGGCTCGCTCATGGTCAGTTCCTCATGGATCGTGGTGATGGCTGGATCGTGGTGATGGCTGGATCGAACCAGGCCCGGGGGTACGCAGCCGATCGTAGTCAGGTCGGTACGGTTGCTGCCGATGAGCGACGAACTCGACGCCGGCGGCGCCCGCGATACCGACGGCCCGACCGGACTGCCGGCCCGTGACGACTACTACATGGCACTCGCGTTCACCGCCGCCCGGCGGGCCAACTGTCGGGGCCGTCGGGTCGGCGCCGTCCTGGTGAAAGAGGATCGCGTCATCGCGACCGGCTACAACGGCACCCCGGAGGGTGTGCGGAACTGTCTCGACGGCGGCTGCCTGCGGTGCTCGGACCGCGACCGGTTCGACGCCGGCACCCACTACGACCTGTGCATCTGTGTGCACGCCGAGGCCAATGCGCTCCTCACCGCCGGGCGCTATGGCGCGTCGACCGACGCCACCACCGTGTACACGACCGATCAGCCGTGTTTCGCCTGCAGCAAGCAGCTGATCCAGGCGGGCGTGGTGAAGGTCTACTACGCACGGACCTGGTCGCCCGACGCCCGTGTCGTCGACGACTACCGCACGTTGCAGGCCCGCCTGTCGGCCGAACACGTGCCCACCGAGTACGAGATCGTCGATCTCGGCGGCTGAGGTCGCGTCAGGTCGGACGGGCGCCGGGCTCGATGCCGGGTCCGCTCGCCAGCGTGCCGCCCGCGAGCGTGCCGCCGGCGACCTGTGCGACCGGCGGACGCTCGTCGAGGTTGAGCTCGACGAGACCGCCGTCCGCGCGGCGGAACGTGGTCTGGGCCTGACGTCCGGCTCCGACCCGACCCAGCACGGTCGCCATCACTTCGGCCGCCTGGACCGACAACGACGTCAGCGGTTGATGTCGGTGGCGGCGGATCCCGACGTCGACCTGCCCGATCGCACCGACACCGCAGGTGCGTGCGATGTCGATCAGGAGGGCCATCTCCACGCCCCATCCCATCACGAACGGCAGGGTCTCGACGACGGACCGCCGCACCGCGTACTCACCGGCGAGCGGTTGACGGAGCGTCGTCAGCTCGGGCAGGTACAACGACATCAACGGTCGGGCGACGAGCTCGGTGGTGCGACCGCCCCCACCCTCGTCATCGGGGCGTTCGGACGCTGCCTTGACCAGAGCGATCTCGTCGTGGTCGATCAGCGGGGCGACCAGGCCGGCCACCCAGGACGGCTCGAACGTCGTGAGGTCGCCGTCGAGCCAGACCACGAGGTCACCACGACTGGCGACGAGGCTCGCCCACAACACGTTGCCCTTGCCCCGGCCGATGCCGTGCGCATCGTGCACGTCCTCGATGTGGACGACCCGGGCGCCGGCCTCACGCGCCAGCCGGGCGGTGTCGTCGACACTGCGGTCGTCCACGACCACGAGTTCGTCGACGAGGCCGACCCGGTCGACGAGCGACGAGCGGATGACCCCGACCAACCCGCCGACCGTGGATGCCTCGTTGCGACATGGGATGCACACCGAGACGCGGAGCGGCTCACCGCCGGGCCCGCGAGCCGCGCGCTTGGCTCGCGCGACGGTGTCGACCGAGCGGGCCTCGAAGGTGCGCACCCCGGTCATCGGACCCACCTCGGGCGCTCCACCCGGCAGTAGCGTCGGTCGACATGTTCCTGTACGGCGTCGTCAACGCCAGCCCCGACTCGCTCAACGAGGACTCGATCGTCAGCGACGCCGACAGCGCCGTGCGGCGTGCGCGCAGATTGCTCGGCGAGGGGGCCGACGGCATCGACCTCGGCGGTCAGGGCAGCACCGATCACGCCACGGTCGTGCCGTGGGAGTCGGAGTGGGCGCGTCTGGCCGACGTCGTGCCGGCGATCGCCGCGCTCGGTGTCGAGCTCAGCATCGACACGTGGCGCCCCGAGGTGGCCCGCCGCGCGCTCGAGTCGGGGGCCACCGTGATCAACGCCGCCGACGGGATGCAGAGCGACGCCATGTGGCAGGTCGCCGCCGAGTTCGAGGTGCCGATCGTCGTGCCGTTCCTCTCGGGCCCCAACCCGCGCGAGATGCAACTTGTCCGCACCGATCCGGTCGCGACGATGCTCGAGTTCTTCGAGGCGCGGCTGCGGGTCGCCGACCGTTTCGGCGCCCGGGCGCGGTGCGTCCTCGACCCCGGCACCGGATTCGCGCCACCCGAGTGGCCGTGGGAGGAGCGATTCGTCTACCAGCGCGAGGTGTACACCCGCCTCGACGAGCTCCGCTCGTTCGGCCTGCCGATCTACATCGCCATGCCCTGGAAAGAGACCGCACAGCACGACGAGCTGCTCGACATCGTCGTCCGGCAGCGACCCGAATTCGGCCGGGTGCACTACCCCGCCAAGGTGCGCCGATTCGAGGCCGCCGCCCTCGACGTCAGCGACGGAGCTGGCCACGGGGGGTGACTTCGTCGGGAGGCAGGGCGTCGCGCCAGCCGTCCGGGCAGCGTTCGGGGGCGACCTCCTCGAGCGGGGTGAGCACGAACCGACGCTCGAAGGTCCGTGGGTGCGGCACGAG
>NZZV01000124.1 GCA_002698945.1 Acidimicrobiaceae bacterium | reverse complement strand
GTAACGAAAACAGGTTCAACCCATCAACTGGGGGATGGTCACCACCCCTACCCGCGCGGCCCCTTAGAGGCTTCTCAGTGCAGCGACGGATCGCGGGAGCCCCGACGACGCGAGTCGATCGAGGAGTTGGTCGACGGTGAACGGCGGCTCGCGCAGCGCTCCGGCTTGGGCGTCGATGACGCCGAAGACGGTTGTGGGGGAGAGGTCGATGAGGTGAAGGACGAAGACGTCGGCGGTCTGGGCCTCGATGTCGTATCGCCCGAGCACGTCTGCAGGGAAGTCAGTGGTGTTCTCGGTGACGATGACCTGTGAGCCGGAACGGATCGCCGCGGCGACCACGTGGCGGTCATCGGGGTCCGGGAGCTCGATTCCGTCGATGAGCGCTTCGTAGCCGGTCGTCAGGCAGTCGGGGACGGCGTCGCACATGAGTTGACGTGTTCGTTCGAGTTGTGCCGAGGTGAGGTCGGGGCGGCGTCGGAGGATGGATCGGACCATCTCGTCGAGGATGTCTGCGCTCCAGTGGGCGCGGAACAGACCGGTGATCGCGAGTCGGACGAGGAGGTCGCGCAGGCCGGCGGGATGCAGGACGCAGGCGTCGTAGGTGGCGTCGAACGACATACCCGCTCGGGTGCTCGAGCTCAGTAGTCGATGCCGAGCCGTTGCGCCTCGGCGGTGAGTGCGTCGGCGACGGCTCGGCGTTCGGAGTCGTCGATCCGCTTGTAGGCGATGAGGTCGGCGAGCAGAACGCGGCGACGATTGCCAACACGTCGATACGGCAGTCTGCGTTCCTCGAGCAGCTTCACGAGATACGGGCGTGAAACGTTGAGGATGTCGGCGGCCTGCTGGGTGGTGAGCTCGGCGTGGACGGGTGCGACTGTGACGGCGTTGCCGTTGGCGATCTGGGCGAGGATGTCGACGAGGAGCCGCAGGGCGGGGCCGGGGATCTCCAGCGTCGTGTCGCTGTCGTCGGCGGTCAGCGTCACCGACGCTCCTTGCACGTCGGGATGCTGTCGGAGGAATCGCTCCAGGATGTCGACGGCTTCGGCGGCCTGGGTGGAGCTCGCCTCGTCGGGGACGGCCAGATGGTGGTCGAGCAGAGCAGAGGGCATGGGGCGGGGTTCTCCTCGCGGTCAGGGTATGTTCGAAGTATACGCGGCATTCGAAATATTCGCAATAGCGCGCGCTTCCGAAACAACGGGTATAGTCGAATCACAAGCGTGCAAGTTGCACGGGCGCACTAGTAGGCGCCGAGAAGAGCCATGGGAATCGAAACGCAGAAGCTCGGACGAAACGAGTTGTGGTGGTTGGGTGAAGGGCCGGGCGCGCACGGCGAGGCACCGTTGGCGCCTGCGACTGTCGAGGCGAGCCTGCGAGGCCGGTTCCGGTTTTCGTCAGCGACCGACGATGGACCCGGGTTGCGTGCGCCGCAACTCGGTGCGCTCCACGCCATCCTCGCTTCGCAGTCGCTCGTGGAGCGTGGCCCGATCACGATCGTCCTCCCGACGGGCACAGGCAAGACAGAGACGATGCTTGCGAGCTTCTGCCACCAGCCGAAGCGCACTCTCGTTGTCGTGCCCTCCGATGCACTTCGGCTGCAAATCGCCGGCAAGTTCGCGACGTTAGGTGTGCTCCCGAGTGTCGATGCTGTCGTCGACGGATTCCGCACGCCTGTCGTTGGGCTTCTCAAGTCTCGACTCGACACTCCCGAGCAGGCCCGCGAGTTGCGTGACGCATCGAACGTCATCGTGACCACAGCCTCAGCGCTCAGCCGGAGTAGCGTCGAGGCGCGCACCGCTCTCGCTGATGGGATGGAACAGCTCTTCGTTGACGAGGCGCATCACGTCGCAGCCCGCACCTGGTCGTCGATCGTCGACGACTTTGGCGGCAAGCCGATCGTCCAGTTCACGGCTACTCCCTTCCGGGAGGACGGACGAGTTGTGGAGGGCAAGATCGCGTACGCCTACCCACTTCGTCTTGCGCAAGAGAACGGCTGGTTCGCCCCAATCAACTATCGATCGATCATGGCAACGGGGAACCTCGACCGGGCGGTCGCGAGCGCAGCAGTCGCGCAGCTGAAGGATGACCTCGCTGCGGGCCGCGACCATGTACTCATGGCGCGGGTCCAGTCGATTTCCCGAGCGGAGGAGCTATTGGCGCTGTACGAGGAGCTCGCACCCGAGCTCGCCCCGCTACGCCTCGACAGCAAGCTCTCGGCTGTCCGCCAGCGCGCCGGCAAGGACGCTTTGGACGCTCGAACATCCCGGATTGTCGTGTGCGTCGACATGCTCGGCGAGGGATTCGACCTCCCAGCACTCAAGATCGCTGCGGTCCACGATCCGCACAAGAGCCTTGCCGTGACGCTCCAGTTTGTGGGCCGCTTCGCGCGCGCTGGCGGCGACGAACTGGGCGAGGCCAGTGTTTTCGTTCCCCGGTCCGCCGGAGAAATGGACGAGCGACTTCGCCGTCTGTACGGCGAGGACTCGGACTGGAACACCGTGATCCGAGACCTCACGCACGCCGAGGTCGAATATGAACAGGCGCGCAGCGACTTCGAGTCCGGCTTCGGCGACCTGCCCTCTGAAGTCGCCATGCGCGGAATCCAACCGAAGATGAGCACGGTCATCTACCGATCGCCGACTCTGCAGTGGGAGCCAACGGCGATCCACGACGTCTTCGAGCCAGCCGACCTCCTCACCAAACGCATCGCGATCAACGCGGCGGAGAAGGTGGCCTGGTTCGTCACGGCCGAGACTACGCCCGTGAGGTGGGGCAACTTCACTACCTTCTCCGAGGTCGTGCACCACCTTTACGTCGTTCACGCTGACACGACGTCCGGTCTCCTCTACATCAACAGCTCGAACAACGACTCCGTTCACCAAGAGATCGCCAAAGCGGTCGGAGGCGACCAGGTGCAGCTGATCAGAGGCGACGTCGTGTACAGGGTGCTCGCGCCGATGTCCCGGCGGATTCCCACCAACGTAGGGCTCCTCGATGCAGTCAACCGGAACCGCAGGTTCACGATGCACGTGGGAGCCGATGTCTTGGAGGGGTTCGGTCCGGGAGCAGCGCAGAAGTCGAAGACGAACATCTTCGCTCACGGCTATGCCGAGCAGTCCAGGGTGTCCTTCGGCGCATCTCGCAAGGGCCGAATCTGGAGCCACCGAGCTGCGCGAGGCATCCTCGACTGGAAGCGCTGGGCTCAGGATGTCGGCGCGGTCGTCACGGACGAGACGATCGACGTGCAGTCCGTGATGGCCGGCTTCATCATTCCGACAGCGGCTGTCGAGCGCCCGCCGTTGGTGCCACTCGGGATCGAATGGCCGCACGACATTGGTCTCGTCACGAGCGAAGCGCGGCAAGTCGGCTCCGGCGGGATCGATCATCCGTTGATCGATCTCGATCTTGTCATCCGGACGTCGACACGTGGGGACCCGATTGAGTTCGACGTCGTGTCCGACGACTGGACGCTCCGGTACACGATGACCTTCGACGGCGACGGGCCAGCGGTCAGCGCCGTGGGCGGCGATGCCACGGTGTCGTTGCCGAGAGGCCAGAGCATCGGACTGGCGCGCTTCATGACCCAGAACGGAATGACGGTCTACTTCGAAGCTGAAGCACTGCTGAGCCCTGACGGCTATCTCATCCAGCCGGACCGAGAGCGGCCTCTGTTCCCGGCCGATCGGCTGGAGGTCATCGACTGGAGAGGAATCGATATCCGCAAGGAGTCGCAAGGACCCGACCGGGACGCCGACTCCGTGCAGTTCCGCGTTGCGCAGGTGCTCGCTGATGAGTCCGAGTGGGAGGTCATCCTCGACGACGACGGAAAGGGTGAGATTGCCGACCTCGTGCTCGCTCGTCGAATCGAGGGAAGCCTCGAGTTGGTCTTGGCGCACTGCAAGTTCTCCGGCGGCGACAATCCGGGCGCTCGGGTCGGCGACCTCTACGAGGTGTGTGGGCAGGCGGTGAAGTGCTACAAGGCGAGATCCGACGTTGAGCACACGTTGCGACGCGCGATTCGCCGAGAACGGAACCGCCAGAGTGCCGGCCGCGTCGGCCTTCTCGTCGGCTCGTTGGATCTGCTCCATGACATCCTCGACGAGTGCTGGAGACTAGATCCGCGCGTTACCGTTCTGATCGCGCAGCCGGGGCTGTCGAAGGCCGGCATGTCGCACCCTCAGTCCGAACTCCTCGGATGTACCGAGCTCTACCTCAGTGAGACATATGGCTCGCGGTTTCGAGTTCTCTGCAGCGCTTAGCTCTCGCGAGCGTTCCATCAGAGCTCGAGTTCTGCGCGCAGCCGACCCCGCATCGGCGTGACGGGTAACTCTCAGTGAAACTCTCAAGATCCCGTTCGGCGATGCGATGAGCAGGCTGAACTGGGCCGAAGCGGCGATCTCGCGGATTCCCGTCCACCTCCGCCAAGAACCTGCTGGTCACGGGGCCGTTCTGATCCTTGGAATGGCCTCGTGGTCACAGATTGGTCGCAATCTCACAGACACCACGACGCGGTGCTTGGCTACGGCGAGTCTTCCTGGAGTATCTCCATAACCTCGCCTGCGACCCATCTCTTGGATCGTCCGGGAACTCTCCGCATCTCCCGAACGATTCCTGCTTTGCGGAGCTGACGGAGAATGTAGTCGGCCCCCTGCGGTGTGACGCCGAGATGCTGTACGACCTGCTGGGTCGAGATATAGGGACTGCTCAGCAGGTTGTCGATGAGTTCGTGCGCTCTGCCTTTCGACCCTGATAGCCGTTGGCGGAATTCTTCCTCGAGGTCAGCGAGCCGGTCGCTCCGACGAATTGCGTCGTTCGCTTGCACGGTGACGGCGCTTAGGAAGTACCGAAGCCACGCTCCGACGTCACCTCGTTGACGAACGCCCTGGAGCGCGTCGTAGTACTCCCGCTTGTGCCTTTCGAAGTAGGAACTGACGTAGAGAAGCGGCGCGGGCAAGTGTCCATCATGGATGAGAAAGAGCACGATCAGGAGACGGCCCAGGCGGCCGTTGCCATCGAAGAAGGGGTGGAGAGTCTCGAACTGGTAGTGCATCAGAGCGCATCGGACGAGCGGCGGCATCAGCAGGTCCTCTGCTAGGAAGCTCTCCCAATCAGCAAGCCCGGCGTCCAGTTCAGTATGGGGCGGCGGTACGAACTCGGCGGTCGCGGGATCGCTTCCCGAGATCCAGTTGGGGCGTTCGCGCAGCAGCCCCGGTTGCTTATCCTCTCCGCGCACTCCTTCGAGAATTGTCGTGTGCAGATCCCTGACAAGATCCATCGTGATCGGGGAGTGCTGCACGTGCCCGAGACCTCGATACAGGGCGCGTACGTAGTTGATAACTTCCTGAACATCGTCATCGACGGGTCCGCCCGACTCGGCGTCGTACAGGTCGTCGAGGGTCGCCTGTGTGCCTTCGATCCGCGTGCTCGAGATTGCTTCCCGGCGGATGTACACGTCTGACAGGATCATCGGGTTCTTGAGGCGGCGACCGGATCCGTGGAGGCGTCCGATCGCTCTGTCGGCTTCTGAAAGCGCCGAGGAAGTCGCCTCGTCGAGCTGGATCGATCTAGGGATCGACCTTGGCAGGTAGACGCAGTATGAGAACTCCCTGGGGCCCGCCGACCGACCCGGGCCACCGAAGATCGTCTCCTGGAAGTCGTGTGAGTCCATCAACTAGAGAAGCTACAACTAGATGGCGTTCTGACTTGTACCTCTTCGAAGAAAGACAAGTCTACTTACACCTCGCGGGTGCGTTATTCGGCTGAGGGTTCGGCGAGGTTGACTGCCACGACGTGACCCTCAGATGACACGGCAGCCGGCGCATCATCACCCGGCATGATGTGGGTGTACACCTTCAGCGTGACGTCAACATCCGCGTCGCGAGTCGCTGGGCCACCACCCTGACCGGCTATGCCGTCTCCAGTGCAGCGATCGTGCTAGCAGCGCCGAACGTCGTGAGGTCGTATCGTGCTCGTGCAGTCGTATCGGTCGGAGTCCGGTCGCTCCGCGAGCTTATGCGCCCGTACGTGGCGTTGTCGGTCGTCGAGGTCGACGCCCCAGCTGACCCTGACGCCGGGCGTGATTTCGGACGCCGGCGGCTATGCGCCTTCAGTCGCGTTCTCGACGGTCAGGCCGAGGGGCGACCGGGCGGGCTACCGCCGGTGTACGCGCTAGGTTCGCCGCGAACATTAGGCGGACGAAGCGGGGCGGTGGCATGCAGGCGTTCAGAGCACTTCAATGGAACGGGCCGGTCGGTTCAGGGGTGACGAACCCGCTGTACGTCACCTTCCAGGCGATCGCCAAGGTCGACTGGGAGCCGTTCTATTGCGTCGCCGGCGTCGAGTTCCTCTGTGCGCGCATGGCCCACCTCGTCGGGCTGCCGTGTCCCGCGGGTGGCATCACGCGTACGGCGGAGGGCCATGCTGCCTACTTCTCACTGGATTTCACCGATCTCACGGTGTCGCCAGCCCCGATCGTCCCCACTCGGTTTGCGGCCGAGCACCGTCGCGTTGCGGCTGGTGTGGCGATGTTCGACGCATGGGTGCTCAACAACGACCGAAACCCCGACAACCTCGCTGTCATCGGCAGTGGCTCGGGAAGTTCGCCTTTCGTGTTCGATCACTCACACGCTCTCGGTACGGGCGGTTCCCGCGAGGCGATTCCCGATCTTCCCGGACGGGTTGGTGACCCTTTGGTCGGACACTGTCTTCAGGACGTGCTTGACGACGGACGAGAGTTTGACGTGTGGCGCGAACGCATCAACCAACTACCGCCTCACGTGATGCTTCCACACTTCGAGCAGGTGATAGCACTTGGCGTACTGACCGAGGCCGAGGCGCAGACGATCTTCGACTTTCTTGTGAAGCGCCGGGATCACCTCATCGACTGTGTGACTCCCCTGTTTCATAATGTGCAGAACTGGCCGATGTGAGAGGAGGAGAGATGACCAGAATGGAGACCGAGTGGCTTGTCGTGAAGTTCGTCGCCGACCTTCGCCGCAACGAACCCGTGAACGTTGGGGTGATGCTTTCGACTCCAGCGGGTCGGCGTTCCCGTTTCAAGGGTGAACGCAACGACGGAACAATCGACGGCCACAAGGTGCGGTGGGCGCAGAGCGCAGACAACTGGCGCCGCTGGGTCGAGTATTGGCGTTGGGAGTTTCACGAGCGCCTCGTTGATCCTCAGGCGATGATCAACGAGCAGCGTGCTTCGAACTTCGTCGTCACATACGGAGGCCGTCAGCTGGCCGGCGAGACCAATGATCCTGATGCCTTGCTTGACGAGTTGTTCGGCGTTCTCGTCGATGAACAGGGCAAGCCGCCCGACGCCGAGCAGGCAAGCTTCGAGCGCGAGGTCGATCAACTAGTCCGTAGTTCAAGGCTCGCACTCGACCCGTCGTTCAAGCGTGACCACCGGATCACGCTCGGCGAACGCGGACCCTATGAGTTTCCCTACGCCTGGGTGAACGGACATACGACCGTTGGGTACCAGGTTGGCCGACTTCGTGTCGACACTATCGACGCCGCCGGTTTCCGGCTGACCCACCTGCCGAAGCGTGTAGCCGCTGTCGTGTTCACCCCGGAGAGACTCGACGATACTAAGGCGGCTCATCGCGCACTTCTCGAGGTCGCGCACGAAGCTACGTTGGGGGAGACGAGTCCTGACGACCTCTACGAGATGTTCGCGTCGTCGAGGTCCGCCGATCGTCAAGCCAGACTTACGAGGTAGCCGCAATCTTCCTTCGTTGCTGGCCCGTTGGCGCGCGCTGCTACCGGTTCGACGACGATGTCGAGCGGCAACTCGTCCCGAAAGGGCAGCAACCGGTTCCCGCCGAACGTCTCCACGGTCTCGGCCGAGGCATCAACTACAGAAGACCCCATTCTTCTACCTGTTCGGGCGTGTCGCCTCATCCGAGCCGCCCGGCCCACAAGGTTGGGGAGCCGACGCGGAGAAAACTCTCTCTTCTCGGCGGGATCTCGCCTAGGTTCGGTACATGCGAGTCCACCTGGATGCCGGCAGATGCCAGGGACACAACCGTTGTCGCACGCTGGCTCCCGAACTGTTCGACGTCGACGAGGTCGGCCAGGCCGTGCAGCTCGTCGACGGCGACGTCCTCGCCCACCTGAACCATCGGGCTCGGTTGGCCGCATCCAACTGCCCCGAGTACGCGATCAAGCTCCTGGAGATCGATTGACATGACCGATACCACCCACGACCAGACGTCCGATCAGGCGCCGTCCGACGACGCACCGCGTCGCGGGCCGAACTACATCCCGACGTTCGGCGACAGTCCCGAGGGCACCGACATCTGGCAGCGCGTGCCGTACGACCCGGACGACTACGGCGCGGTGAGCGACTTCGCGACCGACTTCGATCACGCCGACCCGAACTACAACCCCAACGCTCCCGAGATCTGGAAGCAGCTGCGCGAGTCGGGTTGCCCCGTCGCTCACTCCGACCGGTACGGCGGCATGTGGGCGCCGATCACCCACGACACCGTGCACGAGATCGCGTACGACACCGACAACTTCACGAGCCGCTCCGTCATCGTCAGCGTCGGTCGCCCCGGCGACCTCGCCATGCCCGCCCCGATCGGTGCCGCCCCACCGATCACGAGCGACCCGCCCTTCCATGCGATGGCTCGGCGACTCCTGCTCCCGGCGTTCGCGCCCAAGCAGATCGAGCCGTGGGAGCCTGAGATCCGTGAGCTGTGCAACTCGTTGCTCGACGAGATGGGCGACATCACGCCGGGCGAGACGGTGATCGACGCCGCGGTCCAGTACGCCCAGAACATCCCGGTCAACGTGATCGGCCGGATGCTCGGGTTCCCGCAGGAGGACGAAGAACTGTTCCGCAAGTTCGTCCACGACGTCATCGAGCGCATCACCGAGGAGCCCGGCACGCGCGACGGGATGGAAGACCTCGGGAACTACATCCACGCCCAGATCCAGGACCATCGTGACAACCCCCGCGACGACCTCACGAACTATCTGCTCAACGTCGAGATCGAGGGCAACCCGGTGAACGACGACGTCGTCGGCGGCATGATCATCTTGTTGCTGATCGCCGGCATCGACACGACCTGGTCCGCGATCGGCTCGTCGCTCTGGCACCTCGCGCAACATCCGGAGGATCACCAGCGTCTGCTCGACGATCCCGACGTGATGACATTCGCGCTCGAGGAGTTCCTCCGGGCCTACGCCCCCGTCACCATGGCCCGACTCGTCGCGAAGGACCACGACTTCCACGGATGCCCGATGAAGGCCGACGACTGGGTGCTCCTGCCGTTCCCCGCCGCGAACCGCGACCCGAAGAAGTTCGAGGATCCCGACACGTTCATCGTCGATCGGGAGGAGAATCGCCACGCCGCGTTCGGGCTGGGCATCCACCGCTGTCTCGGCTCCAACCTCGCTCGGCTCGAGCTGAAGGTCGCGATCGAGGAGTTCGTCCGCCGCTTCCAGCGGGTCGAACTCGCCGGCGACGTGCGGTGGAGCGTCGGTCAGATCCGCGGCCCGCGCGAACTCCCCGTCCGCATCCTCGAAGTCGCCGGCTGATCGTGAGCCAGACCACGACGAGCGACACTGTCGTCGACTCGCCCGTCGATCCGTCCGTCGAGACGCTGGACGATTCGCTCGACGATCCGTCCGCCGAGTCGCCGGACGACCCGTTGCGTGCGCAGCTGTTCGAAGCCGCCTGCAAGGTGTTCGCCAGCAAGGGGTACGACGGTACGAAGATCATGGACGTCGTCCGTGAATCCGGCCTGTCGAGCGGCGCCGTGTACGGCCGTTTCGCCTCCAAGGACGACCTGCTCCTCGCGGCCGTGATCGATGCCGTCGAAACCCACGGCATCACGTCCCGGTACAGCGACCTGCCCGTCGCCGAGATGCTGGCGGAAGCCAGCCGCGCCGACCAGCCGCTCGACGACCACGAGGCGATGCAGCTCGAAGCGTTCGTCGCCGCGCGCCGCGAACCGGCGGTCGCCGCTGCGATCGCCGACGCACGCCGCCACTGGCGGCACACGGTCGCCGAGCCGCTGATCGAGCGCGCCTCGGCCGACGGTTCGGCGAGCCCCGACGCCGACTTCGACTCGCTCGTGTACCTCATGCAGACCCTGCAGCTCGGCCTGTTGGTGCAGCGCGGCGCAGGTCAGCACGCCCCGGATCCCGACGCGTGGCGACGATTCGTCGAGCGGCTTCTCCGGTCGATGGCGCACCCGCCTGCCGTCGACGCCACGGTCGACTGCACCGTCGACCGCCCGGCATGATGTCGGGCCGCCCGGCGACCGTCGCGCCGCGGCGCCATCGATAGGGTCGGTGTCATGGCGTTCGTGCGGGTCGGCGACATCGACGTCTGCTACGAGGTGCACGGCGCCGGGCCACGGGTCGTCTTGATCAGCGGCACCGGTGGCGATCTGCGCGTCAACCCCAACCGGGCATCCGATCCGCTCACTGCCGGGCACGAGGTGCTCATGTACGACCAGCGCGGACTGGGACGTACCTCGAAGCCCGACGAGCCGTCCACGATGGAGCGGTACGCCGACGACGCCGCCGAGCTGATGGACGCCCTCGACTGGGATCGAGCTCACGTCGTGGGGATCAGTTTCGGCGGGATGGTCGCCCAGCACGTGGCGCTCCGCCACCCCGAGCGAGTCGACCGGCTGGTGCTGTGCTGCACCTCGGCGGGCGGTGCCGGCGGTTCGTCGTTCGACCTGTTGTCGCTCGCCGACCTGCCGCGCGAGGAACGAGCCGAACTGCTGCTGCCGATCATGGATACCCGCAACGACCTGTCGACCGACCCGCCGACCCTGGCACCACTGTTCGAACGGTTGGCGCCGTTCATGGTGGCGCCGCCGCTCAATGCCGACGACCCGGCGTCCGAACTCGGAGCGCGCCGCCAGCTCGAGGCTCGCGCCGGACACGACGTGTACGACCGGCTCGGTGAGATCGACATGCCGACGCTGGTCGCCGGTGGCCTGCACGACGGCCAGGCACCACCCGAGAACCTCGAGCGTCTCGCCGCGGCCCTGCCCGATGCGACGCTGCGGTTCTTCGAGGGAGGCCACATGTTCCTCCTCCAAGACCGCACCGCCTGGCCGGCGATCATCGACTTCCTCGCCGCGTGAGCGGCGCCGACGACACCTTGCGTCGGCGCTCGCCGATTGTGCCAATCTGTCTCGCATGACCACGCTCGTACGCGCCGACGGGCCCGACAAGGTGACCGGGTCGGGGAGATATGCGGCCGACATCACGCTGACCGGCATGCTCCATGCCGCGTTCCGGTACGCCGATCATCCCCATGCGCGCATCACCCGTCTCGACACGACGGCGGCGCGAGCGATGCCCGGCGTGTTCGCCGTCTTGACCCAGGCCGACGTCCCCGACGTGCGCTACGGACCCTTCGTCCAGGACCGGTACCTGTTCGCGAACGACGTCGTCCGGTACGAGGCCGACGTGATCGCGGCCGTCGCCGCGTTGACGCCGGAGATCGCACGCGACGCCGCGGCGGCGATCGAGGTCGAGTACGAACCACTCCCGATCGTCCACGATCTCGAGACCGCGTTGGCCGCCGACACCCCGCTGGTGCATCCCGACTGGGCCGACTACGGCGCGGACGACTACCTCGTCCGTGACGGCAACGACGCGTCGTTCTCCTCGATCGTCAAGGGCGACGTCGACGCCGGCATGGCCGACGCCGACGAGATCGTCACCAGCCGGTACGTCGCCGATCCGTCGCACGGTGCCCCGATCGAGCCACGCGCCGTCGTCGCCCAGTGGGAGGGCGACCACGTCACGATCTGGACCTCGACCCAGGTGCCGTACGACGCACGTGCCGGCGTCTGCGAGACGTTGCAGCTCCCCACGAACCGCGTGCGCATCATCGTGCCGCACCTCGGCGGCGGCTTCGGTGGCAAGTGCGGCTTCCACTACGAGGCTCACGTCGCCGCGCTCGCCCGCGCCGCGAAGCGGCCGGTCAAGCTGACGTTCACGCGGATGGAGGAGTTCCTCGCTCCCGACCGACGCCGCGAGGGGATGGTGATCGAGATCGAGAGCGGGGTGAAGCGCGACGGCACGATCGTCGCCCGACGGGCGACCCTCCTGCTCGACAACGGCGCGTACACGGCAGACGCCACCTTCTTCCCGCAGACCGCGGCGATGCACGTCGCCGGCCCGTACGCGATCCCGAACGTGTCGATCGAGGCGCACCTGCTCTACACGAACCATCAACCGTCCGGGTCGATCCGGGCGCCGACGGCCCCGCAGGCGTGTTGGGCATCGGAGTCGCACACCGACGAGATCGCCCACCGCCTCGGCATCGACCCGGTCGAGCTGCGACGGATCAACGCCGTCGACGCCGGCAAGGTCGGACCGAGCGGCCAGACCTACGACGAGATCGGATTGCTCCGCTGTCTCGACATCGCCCCCGGCCTGGTCGGTGGTGACGGCGAGCTGCCCGACGACGAAGCGATCGGCGTCGCGATCGGCTGGTGGCCGAGCTTCCCCGCGGCATCCGGCGCGATCGTCAAGATCGACGACGACGGGTACGGCCAGATCATCACCGGTGCCCAGGAGTGCGGCACCGGAGCGGTGATGACGTTGCGACAGTTGGTCGCCGACGAACTCGGCATGGACGCCGAGCGGTTCCGACTCGTGTATCAGGACACCTCGGTCGCCCCGTACGACATGGGAGCGACCGGCTCACAGACGCTGTTCAACAATGGCCGGGCGGCGCTCGCCGCGGCAGGGCAGGTGGCCGATCAGCTTCGAGAGCTGGCGGCCGACCGGCTCGAGGCGGCCGCGGCCGACATCGTGCTCGCCGACGGGTCGGCGCACGTCGCCGGCACACCCGACCGTGCCGTGTCGATCGACGAGCTCGCCGGCATCGCCCAAGGTGGTGAACTGTTGATCGGCCACGGGTCGGGCCCGAAGCCGAGCGTTCCCGAACTGCGCGGCTCGACCTGCCTCGGCGACAACGGGATGGCCGCATGGGTCGCACCCCAGTTCTCGTGTCACGCCGTGCGCGTCCGCCTCGACCGTGACACCGGAGTCGTCCGTGTGCTCCACGTCGGTGCCGCTCACGACTCGGGCACGATCCTGAACCTGCAGGGCGCGCTCGGTCAGGTCGAAGGTGGTGTGCTGATGGGCGTCGGCCAGGCGCTCACCGAGGGGACCCGATACGACGACGACGGCCGTCAGCTCAACGCCGGGCTGCTCGAGTACAAGCTGCAGACGTGCGCCGACGCACCGACGATCACGACCGAGTTCGTGCAGATCGCCACGCCGAACGCCGGCCCGAAGGGCGCCAAGGGTCTCGCCGAGGCGCCCAACGTCGCCACCGCCGCTGCGATCTCGAACGCGATCGCGAAGCTGGTCGGTCGGCCGGTCCGCCAACTCCCGATGACCGCCGAGCGGGTCTGGGACGCGATGAACGACACCGAGCGGGTGCCGGCATGACGTTCACGATCGCTCACTCCGTCGACGACGCGCTCGCCGCGCTGGCGGCGGGCGCCCG
>NZZV01000123.1 GCA_002698945.1 Acidimicrobiaceae bacterium | reverse complement strand
TCGCGCGCGGAGCGATCGGTGACAAGGCTCCGCTCACAACGGTGTTCGCCGAGTTGCACCGTCCGCGCCTCGCCGGCCCGCCCGTGGCGCGTCGAGACATGCTGCTGCGGCAGATCGCTGGGCGATCCACACCGGCGCGCGAGCGCGACCTCGCCGTTTGCGAGCGAACGATCGATCGATACCTGCAGGATCGGCTCGTCTGGGCAGCGCTCGGCTCGGCATCCGGCTGCGGGTTGCTTGTCCTCGCCGCCGGCGGTGCCGCGACGATCGTGCCGACCGGCCTGCTCGTTCTCGCGATCCCGGTAGGGGTGGCCGCTGGCTGGTTGTACGCGAGCGTCGACCTCCGGTCCGACGCCGACAAGGCCCGTCGGGAGTTCCGCCACGCACTGGCGGCATACCTCGAACTCGTCACCATCCTGATGGCCGGCGGCGCCGGTGTGGAAACTGCGATGTTCGATGCTGCGGCCGCCGGTGAGGGCCCGACATTTCGGCACCTGCGCACCGCCATGTCAGCAGCGCAAGCCCGCCGGGAACCACCCTGGGCGCTGCTCGGTGAGCTCGGCGACAGACTTGGCATCACCGAGCTCGAGGAGCTCCACGCCTCGATGAGCCTGGCCGGCGACGGAGCCCTGGTTCGAGACACCCTTGCCACGAAGGCAGACGGAATGCGGCTGCGCGATCTCGCCGCGCTCGAGACGGAAGCACAGGCCAAGTCCGAGACCATGGTGCTGCCGGTCGTGCTGATGTTCGCCGGCTTCCTCGTCCTGATCGGCTACCCGGCGCTCGCGGCCCTGTCGTCCCCCTGAGACCGTCATGTCGTTCTGTTCCCTATTGCCCAATCCCGAAAGGAGCAGCCATGCTGCAATTCCAAGTCAACCTGCTGACCGCGTGGTGGGAAGCCGCCGAAGCGATCGAGCGCCGATACGAGGCCGACCGCGACCGTGGCGAGATCACTGCGACCACCGCGATGATCGTGATTCTCGTGATCGCAGCGATCGCGGCGGGCGGGGTGATCGCCGCCAAGATCGTCGCGAACGCCGAGAACGTCCCCGAGCCATAGGACGTCGTCCCGGGGACCGGGGCGAAGTGACGGCGACCGTCCTGGTGGTGCCGTTGGTGTTGATCACCATGTTGCTCGTCATTCAGTTCGCACTCGCGTACTACGCCCGCACGGTCGTCGCCGGCTCGGCGCAGGACGCGGCCGCCGCTGCGGCTCGGAGGGGCTCGTCGACCGTCGAGGGCATCGCACTCGCCGACTCGCTCGTCGAGCAAGGCGCAGGATCGCTGCTCGAGTCACACTCAGTGACCGCCGCTGAGAGCGGTCGGCTCGTGAGCGTGACCGTGCAGGGAAAGGTGGTCTCGTTGTTGCCGCTCTTCGGCACGATCACCGTGTCTGCGACAGGCACCGCGCCGGTCGAGACGTTCGTCGCCCAAGGAGCGGAACCGTGACGGGCTACGCCACTGACCGGGGCTCGGCAAGCGTCGAGGCGGCGATCGCTGTCGTTGCGCTCTTGGGCGTAGCGTTCTTCCTCGTCGGCGCGCTTCGCATCGTCGGAACAGGAAGCGATGTCGACGCGGCCGCACGAGCGGGCGCCCGTGCGGCTGCCTCCCAATACGCCACTGCCCACGCGCACGCAGTCGCGACCGAGGTCGTCTCGGGTGCTCTCGCTGACCGCGGTGTCGCCTGTACCGGCCTCGCCGTCTCCGTCTCAGGTGATCTTCGTGCCGGCAGCGTCGTCGCCGTCGAGGTCTCGTGCACCGTTGGTCTCGGCGATGTCGTGGTGGCCGGCTTCCCCGGCAGTCGAACCGTGTCCGGTCGTGGCGTCGAGTACGTCGACACCGTACGGGGCGGTCGGTGAAGACGCGGCCGGAGGAGCGCGACCGCGGGTCGGTGATGCCGATGACTGCCGTCCTGATCACGTTCTTGATGGTCGGCGCGTGGGCGCTGGTCTCGGCGTCTCAGCAGTGGGCGGTTCGACGCGACGCGCAGGGTGTCGCCGCTGCGGCCGCTCGCGCCGGAGCACAGGGCGACCCGACCGCATTGCGTCGAGGTGGCGTGATCGACACCACAGCGGCGACCGTTCGGGCAGAGGCCATCTTGGACATCGCCGGCTACAGCGGCGTTGTCGCCATCGACGGAGACACGGTGTCCGTCACGGTTGCCGCCTCGATCGACTACGCCTTCCCGTCCCCCGGCTTCCCGGGCGGCGTGAGTGCAACTGCCGCCGCGGCTGCAGTCCGCGGCGTCACGGGTGGCGAGGGCGGTTGACGATGTTGCGCTCCACCCGCGGCCGCATCACTGGCGTTCTCGCGCTCGCTGCGATTGTGGCGCTCGTCGTCGCGGTGCCGACCTTGCTCATCCGGATCGCAAGCTGGCCGCTGCCCGCATCGATGCCGGACTGGGAACGCGTGCGGCGAGCAGTCGTGCAAGGTGATGTGCCGGCGGACGTGGTCGTCAAGCTGCTGGCCGTCGTCGTCTGGCTGATCTGGTTGCAGTTCGTCTGGGCGCTGCTCTGGGAGTTGGCCGTCAACGTTCCACGACTCAGCACCGGTCGCCGATCCCGCCCCGCACCGCTGGTGCCGTCACCCGTCGGCAGCGGAGCCGCTCGACTGGTCGCTCTGGCCTTGACCATCGGTGCCGTCGCGGTGTCGAACTCGGCGTCGGCATCAGCGTTGCCGCTGCCGTCGCCCGGGGCGTTTGTGCCAGCGACGGTCGCTCATGTGGAACCGGCTGTGCCTGTCCATGCTGTGAATGCGACACCGGACGTCGAGAGACCGCGCTGGAGGGTCGAGCGTGCCGACTCGCTGTGGCATGTCGCCGAGGCAGCGCTCGGCGACGGCGAGCGAGTCGACGAGATCCTCGAGCGCAATCCCTGGCTCGGCTCACCTCGGCACCTCAGGGCTGGCCAAGTACTCGTCCTCCCGAGCGGTGCAACCGTCCCGGACGATCGCACAGTTCAACCAGCCAGGGCGCGGGCCGACGCGCGAGCGTCTGACGGCTACGTACCGCCGGTCGAGGTCACCATCGAGTCGGGCGACACCTTGTGGCAGCTCGCCGAGGAACGCCTCGAGCTTGTGGATGACGACGTCACGGATTCGGAGACCCACGTGTACGTCAACGAGGTCATCGCCGCCAACGCCGATGTCGTCGACGATCCGAACCTCATCTATCCCGGCGAAGTCTTTACGTTCCCCGCCGTCGGTACGCCAACGCCACCCGTGGAGACCGAGGACCCGGTCGAGCCGCCGGTAGTCACGGCCGAGGCACCGCCCGTGGCAGCCGAGCCGACACCTCAACCGGTGATTGAACCGATCATCGATGCAGACGCCGGCCCCTCCTCGACAACTAACCCTTCCGTCGTCGCTGAGCAGCCCGCGACCGTCAACGCACCACCGAGGTCGACCGCCCTGAACACGACAGCTCCTGTCGACACCGACACTGGAGCGACGCTGCGCAGGAGTGAACAGTCGTCCTCAGTGCCGTGGCTCGCTGGGATTACTGGCGCGACCGCGCTTGCGTCCAGCATCTTGCTCGCCTACCGCCGCCGCCTCGCCGTTCGCGCCGCACGTGGTGCTGCTGCGTACCGAGCGTCGGCGCAAGACGATCCGGGCCCGCTCACGGCGGTCACCCGGGCGTCGGATGTGTCGCTGCTCCGCTGGGCGAACAGTGCCCTCGTAGACGTCTTTCGGCGTCTGACACCAGCCGACATCCAAGGTCAGCCACTTGCAGTCGAACTCTCCGAGACCACCGGTATCGAGTTGCTCTGGACCCACCCGAACCCGACGGCTCCGGATCCGTGGCAGAGCGTCAGCGACGGTTGGGCATGGCACCTCCCGTACGACCCCGACCAACCTGTCGACAACTCCGACCACCCCGCCGCGATTCCCGCCCTCGTCACGATCGGACGACGCGACGGCAACCAGCTCTTACTCAACCTCGAGGCCGTCGGCACTCTCGCCGTGGACGGCGATGATCAATCCGCGTCGGACCTCGTTCGCTCGATCGTCGTCGAACTGGCCGTTGGGGAGGTTCTCACCGACGCTTACCTCGTCGCCGCTGGTATCCACCTCGACGGGATCGGAGCGGTTGAGCGCGTTCAGTGCCGAGACCGCGAGATCGCCCGTACAGCGCTCGTTGCGGCGGTCGAGGCATCGCGAACGTTCCTTCGAGACCACGCCCTTGACACAGCGTTCGCCGCGCGCCTTGGTGGTGACGCGGCCGGTCGCGACACCACGATCGTCGCTGTCGATGATGAGTACGCGGCCCCGCTCCACAACGACGTCCACCCCGGTCTCGCCGCTTGCCTCGTGTACACCGGTTCCACGACCGGCGGCACGTGTGTGCGGATCAGAGTCGATGGGGCGGCGGTGCTCGAGCCCCAGGGCATCGAGTTCGAGCCGGCGGCGTTCCCCGTCGCCACCGTCGAGGCAGTTTCGGACCTCCTCGACGAAGCAAGTGAGCCCTACACCCCCCAGCCCGTGCCAGCGAACATCGAGGACGACTCATGCGACGAACAGGACAACTTGGTCGACGATCTCGGTGAAGAGGATGATGCTTGGGAGCTTCCCGATCCGGACGTCCTCGTTCGCGTACTGGGAGCACCCGAGGTCATGGGCGTCACCCTCGGCCGCATCGAGACGAGCATCGTCACCTACCTAGCGTGCCACGGCGGCACGCGGCGTGACGACCAGGTCATCAACGCCGTGTGGAACGGCCGGGCCGTCGAGCCGAAGACGTTGTGGAACCGGATCAGCAAGATCCGTGCCGTCCTCGGCCCCGACCTCGTCCCACCACGGATGCCGAACTCTCCGAACGTCGTTGTGTCCGACCGGGTCATGACCGACCTCGCGATCCTCGCCCGGGTACACGAACGAGCGGAGCACGTCTCAGAGGCGGAAGCCCTCCAGCTCCTCCTGCATGGCCTGGACCTCATCCACGGAGTTCCGTTCGACTCCTCGGAGTACGACTGGTCGTTCGAGACCCAAGACCATGCCGCTGCATGCGAGCTCGTGGAGACAGCGTCCCTGCGCTGCATCGACATCGCGATGAACCTCGACGACCTGTCTGCGGCGCGCCGCGCGGTCAGTCAGGGTCTTCGAGCGCTCCCCATGAATGAACCGCTCTACCGAGCCCGCATGCGCATCGAAGCGGCCAGCGGCAACCCAGAGGGCGTCCGCCAGGCGCTTACGGCGCTCACTGCTGCACTCAACGACCATGGTGACCACGATGGGTTAGCAGAACCAGCCCGAGAAACCGTTCGCGTCGCCAAGACACTCGCCGGCTCTTGATGCCTGCACCTCGTGGCCCGCGACATGAATCCGCGTACTAGACGGCACTCCTGTCCCAAGGAGCATCACCTGTCCGACCCCATTCGATCGCCCTTCAACCGCGATCGCGCAACACGACGTCTTGGACGGGACGGGGATGGCTTGGCAAGCGCCGCTGGATGCAGCATCCGCGCACACGCCCATCGCCGAGCTGCACCAGCGACTGGATGAGCCGCATCGAGACAGCGTCGGCTGCGCTGGTACGGCGACCAAGGCGAGCCACTCGACGAAGCCGACGCGGGAGCGCTGCGACGTTGGCGCGCGAGGACGCACCTCGTGCTGTGCCTCTTGAAGGACGGACGCCAACGTTCCGTACCTCGGTGGCGAGCACGGGGTTGTCGCGATTCGACCCTCGATGTGTCCGAGCGGTAGCCGCACAGACGGTCGATCGGTGCCGGTCACCCGTGGACGCTTCCCGTCAGCCGCGGTCAACGAGCAGTTCCGCCGCGGCGTGGGCACCGACGTCCCACGCGTCGTCGAAGAGGCGATCCCGATCAATGCGGTTGTGGCGGTCGAACACCGCGTCGTCGATCTCGTGGAGTGTTGTCGCAGGTCGTGCCCGTGCCCATCGGCAGATCCGATCGTGGAGCTCGTCGACACGATCAGTCGTGTAGCCCCACATGCGGGCTCCTTCGGAACGAAGTCTCGGGCCGCCAGTTACGCAGACGACCGGGCCCGCCGGAATGTCCTCGAGGATCTCATCCACCACCTCGACGTCAGCGACGGTCCAGACGTGTTGCATCGAGTCAAGTTGACCACTGAGGATTTCACGCACGATTCGGCGTTGGCCGACGCGGTGAGGATCGTTGGCCCGCCGGAGCCCGAACCGGCGCTGGGCCAAGTCGAGCGGATTGATTAGCCCGAATCCCAGTTTGTCGGCGATCACCGATGCCGCGAGCTCGGCGTGAGCGTAAGGGGTTCCGATCACGGCAATCGACCTTGGATCGGGCGCGACGGCTTCGCTCGGCCCACGAGACCGTTCCTGATCGAGCACCATTAGAACGAGTGCCGGGTCGTCGAATTGCGTGTCGAGCTGGTGTTCGTCACGCCAGACGGCAGCGGTGGCGTCAATGACGTCGCCGACTGCGTCCTCAACGCGGCGACGCGCGCTCGAGATCTCGGATGGAGTAGTGGTCTGTCCGTTTGCTCGGGCCAATGCGACGAACGTCTGCGCTCGTACGCGGCGGGCCCTGCCCCGATAGCGGGGCACCAGCGAAGCAATCAGGTCCGGACACCGCTCGAGGATTGCGCCAGCGAGAACTGCGGCAGCGGGTTGGTCGACTAGACGCTGCGCCGCGCCAGTCCATCGATCGAGGTCGCGAAGCGCGCCGCGAACCGCGCTCTCGATCAACAAGAGCCGAGTGCTTCCGGATAACGACGCTGGCGTTCTCCCGGCGAGGTCGAGCAGGTAGGCCTCGGGAAGGTTTGCCAGCCTGGCCAGCCGCATCAAGTCGTCGTGACTGGGTTCGGTACGGCCAGTCAGCCAAGCCGACATTGTTGCAGCGCTTACACCGACCGTAGCGGCGGCCGTGTTCGCCGACATGCCGCGCTCTCGAAGGGCAGTCCGGACGGTCTCGTTCCATGTCGCGGGCCAGGGGGGTTGACGGAGAGTGGGGATCACACCACGATCCTAGGATGTTCGTTGTGCAGTTTCGATTGAATTATGTTTGGATAAACAGTACAGTTCGAAGAACTGCCGTTATCGGGTGATGCAATCGGGTCGCGCGAACTGACTAACGTGAAGGAGGAGTCGTGCCTGGCGTACCATTCCGCTTGTTCCTCGAGGTGATGCTGCAACTTGGTGTGGCAGTTGCACTGATCGTGTCAGTTGTGCAGTTCGCCACGAAGCAGACGGCGCCGCGTCGTCGGCGCGCGGCGGTTGCCTCGGCCATCGTGTTGCCCGTGCTACTGAGCGTTTACTATGCGCGCTCGCTCTCGGCGACCGCGATGAAGCTCGCAACCGAATGGGGCGGCGACGCGGGAGAGCCATCGCGCTTCTGGGTCGCGGTCCACGACGGAATCCTGTGGTACTACGAGATCTGGATGGAGCGGCTGCTCTGGCTCAGCGCCGGTGCCGACCCGGCATTCCGCGTCACCATGATCCCGCTCTCCATCGTGCTGGCGACGTACCTGTTCCGTTCAGGGGTCTATCGGTACGCGCGCTATCGGTACCCGACGCTGAACCAGTTGACGAGCGCCTCCTGGGTGCACATAACCGCGTGGTTGGTGTCGCTCGCATGCCTGCAGGCGTTCTTCGGGCTCGGTCGGATCCCGATGGTGGCTATCGTCGTCGCCTCGCTGCTTGTCGCGTTCGCCGGGCTCGTCGGCGTGCTCGGCGATGTCGGTCGGGCGTTGGGCTGGCTGGGAATGTCCGTCGTCGAGTTGCTGCGGTTGGCGTGGAAGTGGCTGACGGTGCTGGCGATCAAGACGATGAGGGGACTCAGAGCGCTTCGCGAGAGGTTCGACGCCGTGTGGTTCGACATCAAGCGGCCGATCATCAACTTCGCCGCTGCGGTGGAGCGCAAGCTGGAGCAGTCCAGTGTCCGCGCTGAGGAGATTATGGCGAGAGATGAGGCCGAGGAGAACCCGCCACCAATCGACTTCGCGGCGTGATCGTACGCTGAGGCTTCGATCGCTGAGTTACCGTGCCGGTCGGAACCGATCACCGGCTCGACCTGGGATGGGAAAGGTGCCGCAGTCCAGACGAGGCTGTCTGAATCGGAAACGTACTTTGCTGGATCGTTGGCGTCCCGTGAGGTGGTGGAAGTAGCGGAGGGGGTCCACCGGTGAGGTGGGCCATCGCGTGAGCCTTGGTGAGACGTGCGAAAGCACTCACTGAGAAGGACAACACGCGATGACCCACCATGATGATGCCCGCCTCGGCAACCTGATCGCGGACTTGGGCGACGGCGACTCCAAGGACCTGTTCCGCATGCTGTTGCAGCGCGGGATGCAGGAGCTGATCAATGCCGAGTCGACGGCGACGCTTGGCGCCGAGCTCCACGAACGCACCGACACTCGGACCAATCAGCGCAATGGCGGCCGGAGCCGCACGTTGTCGACGCCGGCCGGCGACATCGAGTTGCGGATCCCGAAGCTGCGCGTGGGGTCGTTCTTCCCGAGCTTGTTGGAGCCGCGCCGCCGGGCCGATCAGGCGTTGTGGGCGGTGATCATGACCGCCTACATCACCGGCACCTCGACTCGGAAGGTCGACGACCTGGTCCGCGCGCTGGGGTGCGAGTCGGGAATCTCGAAGTCGACGGTCTCGAGGATCTGCAAGGGCATCGACGAGGAAGTCGCCGTGTTCCGCACCCGTCCGCTCGGCCATCTGGCGATGCCCTACGTGTACCTCGACGCCACTTACAACATCAAGGCCTGCAAGCAGCATCGCATCGTTGGCCGCGCCGCGTCGTGGCGACCGCCGTCACGATCGACGGCAACCGTGAAGTGCTCGGTCTCGATGTCGGCGACTCCGAAGACGAAGTGTTCCAAACCGCGTTCCTGCACACGCTTCGCGACCGTGGCCTCGACGGTGTACGCCTCGTGATCTCCGACGCTCACAGCGGGTTGAAGGCCTCGATCGCCCGCGTCTTCAGCGGCGCCACCTGGCAGCGCTGCAAGGTCCACCTCGCCCGCAACATCCTGGCGACGGTCAGCCACGCCCACAAGGACATGGTCGCCGCGACCGCGCACACGATCCACGTCTAGCCCGACGCCGCGGCCACCCGTTGTCGACATGCTCACCGACCGATTCCCGAGGCCGCCGAGATCCTCGCCGACGCCGAGAGCGACGTCACCGCGTACGCGTCGTTCCCGAGAGCGCAATGCGACCGCCGTATCGACCGTCCGAGGCGCACCGTCGCGCGCCCGCGAACTCGTCGTCATCGGCGCCGCGTCGACGTCAACGTCGAGCTGCGACAGGTGATCTCCGAGCTGTTGCCGCAGCGGTGGAGTCCGCAGCAGATTAGTCGGCAGCTGCGTCTCCGGTTCCCGGGCGACCGAACGAGAATGAACTCAACAACCGCCCGCGCAGTGGTCACTGTTCGACGAAGCGCGCCTACCGAGTTCGACCGGCGATCACGACCGACCGACCCCACGGCAAAGAGCTCACTAACCGGACATCTCAACTGTCGAACCTGAGCGACTCCTTGGACCGGCGCGGCTCGAGTGCTCTTCTCCAGCCGGAGCGGTCCCGCCAGTGCACTCGTCGTGCTCCGGTCCGCGACTCTGGCCTCCGACTTGTGCCGACCGGAGCGATCGTCTAACATGTTAAGTAATGGGGATGAACGGACGAACTGGACGGTTCCTGGGTCTTGACTTCTCGGCCGCCGCGACGGCTGACGGCGAGTGGACGACCTACTACGACGAGGGCCAGGGGACACCTGTGGTCTTCATCCATGGGTCTGGATTGGGTGTCTCGGCGGCCGCCAACTGGTCGTTGACGCTGCCCGCGTTCGCGCCGCGATACCGGACGATCGCCATGGATCTCGCCGGGTTCGGCCGGACCATGCCCGGCCCGAGCACCGCCTACGGCATTCGTGGCTGGGTCGATCAGATCGTGCGTCTTCTCGACCATCTCGAAGTGGAGCGAACCTGGCTCGTCGGCAATTCGCTCGGTGGATGGGTGGCGCTCCGGATGGTGCTCAGCTATCCCGACCGCGTGGAGGGTCTGATCGGGATGGGTACCGGCGGTGGTCCCAGGTCCACGGGATCGCCGCTCCCGGCGCTCAATACGGAAGACGGAGCGGCCCGCATGCGGTCGGTTCTCGAACGGTTCGTCACCGACCCTTCGCTCATCACCGATGAGCTAGTCGGCGAGCGCGTGGATGTGGCGACCAGTCCGGGAGCCCACGAGCGTGTCACGACCGCCATCACGGCGCGAGACCGTGATCGGGAGAACGACCCGCTGACGAGCGAAGAGTTGCGGAGCATCGACCAGCCGGTGCTGCTCGTTCACGGCCGTAACGATGCCGTGATCCCGCCAGCTCGCAGTGTCTCTCTGGCCGACGACTTGACGAACTGCGATCTCTTGATCCTGAGCAACTGTGGCCACTGGAGTCAGATCGAACGCCGCCAGCTCTTCGAGTCAGCGGTCATGGCCTTCATTGAGAGCAATGGCCGAGGCGCGAGCGCGTAAGGGGGACGAAGCCGTGCCGGTGATGAACAACGGGAGCGTTCCGGACGAGGTCTCGGCGAATGGACGAACGATGACGCTTTCGACATCCGAACCTCATATCCGCTTGGACAAGGTCGCCCGAACGTATCGGCTCAAGGACGGCCGCGAGATCGAAGCGCTCGTGCCGACCGACCTGTCGATTGGAGTCGGCGAGTTCGTGTCGATCGTCGGTCCATCAGGTTGCGGCAAGTCGACGCTCTTGCGAATCGTCGGAGGCCTGGTCGCGCCGAGTGACGGCCAAGTCGTCATCGGTCACGCCGATTCGACCAAGCCGCTCTGCGCCATGGTCTTCCAGGAGTACAGCATCTTTCCCTGGCGGACAGTTCGGGCGAACGTCGGCCTCGGCCTCGAAGCGATGGGAGTACGCAAGAAGGAGCTGCACGATCGGGTGAGCTTCTGGCTCGACCGCGTCAACCTGAGTGCCTTCGAGGATGTGTACCCGCGAAATCTCTCCGGGGGCATGAAACAGCGCGTCGCGCTCGCCAGAGCCTTGGCCATGGAGCCCGAGATCCTGCTGATGGATGAGCCGTTCGCTGCGCTCGATCCGCAACTGCGGACGCTCATGCAAGAGCAATTGGTGCGAATCTGCGAAGAGGAGCGCCGAACGGTCCTGTTCGTGACCCATAGCTTGGACGAAGCGATCACACTTAGCGATCGCGTCGTGGTCATGACCGCACGGCCGGGGCGGGTCAAGGTCGATCTGCCCATCCCGCTGCCACGCCCACGGCAGGCCGACGTAGGGAGCGACCCGGCGTTCCATCGACTCCGAACCGAGCTGTGGACACAGCTTCGCGAGGAGGTCGAGCTCGCCGTACAAGCCGCCGAGTCGGACGCGGTGATGCGGGATGGCTGACGGACGGATTACCTCGAGCGATCAGTCGCTCCCCGGAATGATCGACGTTCACTCCCACTACGTGCCTCGGGACCTGCCACTGGGAATGGACGCGGCAGCCGGCTGGCCGACGTTGACCGTCGGTGAGTCGGCGGCGGCGCTCTTCATCGACGGTGTCGAGATGCGCACGTTGCCATCCGCCGCCTATGACCTCACTGAACGATGGGAGCGCGTGACGCGGGACGGCATCACCTGTCAGGTGCTCTCGCCGCTGCCACTGCTGTTCCGTTACTCGGCGGATGTCGCCGAAGGAGCCCGGTTCGCTGAAGCGCTGAATCGCGACCTCAAGCGGGCGATCGACGACTCCGCCGGCTGCTTCGTCGGATTCGGAAGTCTCCCCATGCAATCGGTCGATGTAGCGGTCGAGATGGTCGATCTGATCTTGGAGCTCGGCTTCGCCGGCATCGAGATCGGCAGCAACGTCAACGGTGTGGCAGTGTGCGACGCATCGTTCGAGCCGGTCTTCGCAGCGGCCGCTCAATCGGGCCTCTCCGTCTTCGTCCACGCGTCGGCTCCTGCCTACCGGCGAAGCCTCCCGAACGGCCCGCTGGGCGGAGCGGCGGGTCTGCCGCACGAGATAGCCGCGGTCGGCGGTGGTCTCGTGGTGTCGGGGCTCATCGATCGGTACCCGGAGCTCCGAGTGCTGTTGAGCCACGGCGGGGGTGGGTTGTGCACCACGCTCGGACGCCTCGACCACGCGTGGCGGAGAACGGACAGGCACACCGTCACGGATGATGCGCTCGCGCCGACGCAAGTGGCCCAACGGCTGTACTACGACACCGTCGTGTACGACGCGCGCGTGCTCGAGCTGCTCGTCGAGGTGGTCGGCGACCGAGCTGTCGTGCTCGGATCGGATTTCCCGGCGGGCAACGACCGGATCGGCGCGACTGTTCTGGAGAGTGACCTGGCCCCTGACGTCAAGGCTTCGATCTGCTTCGACAATGCCCGCCGCTTTCTGGCGATCCGACAAGGAGTTGGGATCGATGGGTGAGGTGCTGTGCATGGGACTCACCCACTACCCGGGTCTGCTGCGCGCGGACGAAGAGATGTCAGTTCTCCTCCGGCGAAGGCTCGAGGACCCGGCGGTCCCCGAGGAGTGGCGGCAGCCGCAGCGATGGCCCGTCGGAATGCAGGACGAGTGGGCACGGGACGGCGGCGGAGTGGCTGCGGCGCAACATCGGGCGGCGGTGCTCGACGGTGTCGACCGCCTACGCGCTGCGCTGGACACCTTCCAACCGGACTTCATCGTGATGTGGGGTGACGACCAATACGAGAACTTCCGGGACGACGTCATTCCAGCGTTCTGCGTCCTGGCCTACGACGATCTCGAAGCCAAGCCCTGGGAGGCGTTCCCGTACGCCAACTATTGGCACGAGCCAACCGACGCGACGTTCAAGGTTCGCGGCTCACGACAGGCAGCGACGCACATCGTCTCACAACTCCTGGCTGACGAGTTCGACGTCGCATACGCCTACAAGCCGCTCCACCACCCTTCACTGCCGCACTCGTTCCTCAACGCCCTCCTCCTGCTCGACCACGGCCGTTCCGGGTTCGACGTTCCGCTGGTTCCGATCACCGTGAACTGCTACGGCCGCCGCGTCATCTCCTCCAAGGGCAATCCAGCGCCGCTGGGCCTGCAGGCTCCGTTCGATCCGACGTCGCCGTCGCCGCGACGGTGCTTCGACCTAGGGAGAGCGACCGCGCGCATCGTTCGAGACAGCCCATGGCGTGTCGCACTCGTCGCGTCGTCGAGTTGGTCGCACGCTTTCCTGACGGACAAGCACTATCGATTGTTCCCGGACGTCGCGAGCGACCGCGTGCTCTATCAGGCGCTCGTCGACGGCGACTGGCGGGTGTGGAGAGATCTCACACTCGAAGCGGTCGAGAACTCCGGCCAGCAGGAGATCCTGAACTGGGCGTGCCTTGCAGGTGCCATGGAGGAACTCGGCGCATCCGTCGACTGGTCCTCGTTCATCGAGACGTACCTGTTCAACTCAACCAAGGTGATCGCACTGTGCCAGCCCGTCTGAAGAAGACCACCAAGACGTCCGTGGTCAAAGCCGACCAGGCCTCGACCGAGCCCGTTAGCGATAGCAACCGTTCGGGTGCATCCGCAGAGACGTCTGTGACGGCAAACGGACCCGGGATGAGCGCGTTCCCGCAAACGGTCGCGCGGGTCCCGGGGCAAGCCGAACGCAACTGGAAGAGCCATCAACAGCGCACTGCCCGCATCCGCCGGCTGCTCGGATTATCACTACCGGTACTGCTGCTCGGGCTCTGGCAGCTCAGCGCGGCGCTCGAATGGATCGACACCACCTTCTACGGTTCGCCCGTCGCCGCCATCGGCGAGCTGTGGTCGCTCCTGACGAGCGGTCTGCTCTTAGACCATCTCGTCGTCACGCTCCGCCGCCTGCTGATCGGCTTCGTGGGCGGGGCAACCGCCGGGGTGGTCGTCGGGCTGCTGCTGAGCCAGTTCAAATGGCTGCATGCTGCGTTCGAACCCTTGCTCCGAGCGATGTACGTCGTGCCGAAGCTTGCGCTCCTGCCCGTGCTCCTGCTCGTGTTCGGTCTGGGCGACACACCAAAGGTCCTCTTCATCGGGCTCGGCGTGTTCTACCTCGTCGGCTTCATGACCCTCGGTGCCGGTGCGCTCGTTCCCAAGGAGTTCCACGAGGCCGCCACGGCGTATGGACTCTCACGGGCGCAGCGCTTCCGCTGGCTGGTGCTCCCCGCGACCCTCCCTCAGATCGTCAGCGCGCTGCGAATCGCCTCCGGCAACGCGGTGCTGCTGGTCGTCGCTGTGGAGTTCGTCAGCTCGAGCAGCGGCATCGGCTACTTGACCTGGCAATCCTGGCAGCTGTTCCGTCCCGACCGGATGTACGCGGGCATTCTCACGATCGCCGCGATCGGCGTCACTTTCAGCCTGCTCGTGGGCGCACTCGGGCGGCGACTGACCCCGTGGGCCGAAGACAGCCAGCACACCTGACCTCCCGTACGACCTCGACATCCACGCGAAAGGAAACCGATTCAGATGACACCACGACACGTTCCCAAGCCAAGCGCAACGCGGTCCCGCAGATCGATCGCTAGCGCTGCCGCAGTCGCGCTGACCTTGGTCGTCGCCGGCTGTGGCAGCTCAGAGGATGACGGCTCGGCCTCCCCCGCCACGACCACATCCGAGGACACCGCCGCGGCCGACACGACCGCCCCGGACACGGGCGATCGCGAGACCGACGACACGACCGCATCGACCGCCCCAGCGACCAGCCAACCCGTTGACGGCGAGGCAGCCGATGATCCCGCATGCGCCCCGCTCGCAGAGCCGGCCAGCATCAAGATCTCGGCACTCCAGCTCCTGCCGTACCTCCCGGTCCACATCGCCGAGCACTTGGGGTACTTCGACGAAGAGGGAATCGATCTGACGATCGAGAACCTTCGCTCCTCGGAGGCGCTTCCACTGCTCGGTCAGGGCGACATCGACTACATGATCGCTCCCGTGTCGGCGCAGCTGTTCAACGCGATCGACGCAGGGGTCGAGCTCCGTTGGGCGAGCCCACTGAACACCGCGAACCCGGAGTCGATGAACGGGCTCTGGGTGAAGGCAGAGCTCTTCCCACCAGAGGAGGATGAGTTCGACTGGACCAAGATGAAGGGCCGCACGATGGTCTCGTCGACCGGTCACGGCGGTGTCCTCACCTACGTGGCGGGCCCGCACATGCTCGAGGCCGGGATGTCGATCGACGACATCACGGCGCTCGCCATGCCCAGCGCAGACCTGATCGTCGCCCTGGAGAACGGGTCCGTGGACATGGCGTGGGCGCCCTCTCCGTTCTGGGAGCGGCTGGTTGGGAATCCGGACTTCCGGTTCGTCGAGGGCTTTCCGCCGGAACCAGCTTCGGACATCGGGATCATCGCCGGACCGTCGATGAGCGACCGGCCGGAGGTCGCCGCCGCCTTCTTCCGTGCGCTGATGCGAGCCATCGAAGACAACCTCCAGGGTGGCGACTACCTCGAGGACGAGGCCAGCCGGCAGCTGATTGCCGAAGCCGTGGGACTGGAGGAGGCGGACCTCGATGTCGAGGCCCCGAACCTGTTCGACCCGCGCCTTGATCCGGGTGATCTCGAGGCATTCACACGCAATCAGCAGGTCATGATCGATCTCGGTTCGTTGCTGGAGTACGACGAGCCGATCCCCGTCGAGGACCTGGTCGACTTGCGAGGGTTGGACGCCGCGCGAGAGTGCCTGTCCTGACAGAGGAGGGACCCATGTTTCACGAATCAGAAGATGAGTTCGTCGTCGAGCGGCGTCACCCGTCGAGCTTCCGGGTTCGACGGACCGCGTTCACCGACCCCGACGTGTACCGGCGGGAACAGCACCAGATCTGGGATCGGACGTGGCTGTACGTCGGTCACACATCCGAGGTCCCGAACAACGGTGACTTCGTGGCCCGGAACGTCGCCGGCCGGCCGGTGATCATGGCCAGGGGGCGGGATGGAACGGTTCGTGTGCTGTTCAACAGCTGCAGACACCGCGGCGCAGAGGTCTGCCCGCACGAGCGCGGCAACTCGCGGAGCTTCACGTGTCCGTATCACGCCTGGACCTACTCCAACACCGGCGGCCTCATCAACATCCCGAGCCAGGAAGACTTCCCTGCTGACTTCCCGAAGGATGAGCTCGGACTGATGTCGCCGGCGCAGTGTGATGACTATCGAGGCTTCGTCTTCGTGTGCTTCGACCCCTCGACTCAGCCGTTGTCGGATTACCTCGCGGGCGCGAAGGAGTTCATCGATCTCGTGGTCGACGCGTCCCCGGCTGGCGTGCAGATCGTCGAGGGGACCCACCGGTACGGTGTGCATGCCAACTGGAAGTTGCTCTCCGAGAACGGCTACGACGGCTACCACCTCTTTCCGACCCACCGGACGTACCTGGACTTCATGCGTGAACGCGGGGCCGATACGAAGGCCGCCGGCAAGCGCTACGAAGGCTCTCGTGCGCTCGACCTCGGGAACGGGCATGCAGTCACGGCCCGCCGGCAGGCGATGTTCCCACGGTTGATCGCACGCTGGAACGAGGTTCTTCCCGAGGAGATTCGCCCCCGCATCGAGGAACGGCGTCGCGAGCTGGTCGGCCGGCTGGGCGAGGAGCGCGCCCTCAGGGTGGCGGAAGAGAGCTTCAACATGCTGATCTTCCCCAACCTGAACATCCTCGGCGGGGTCACCCCGGTGGTTCGCGTCCTCCACCCCGCGGGGATCGATCAGATCGAGGTCACGGGTTGGTGTGCCGGCTACGTCGACGACGAACCGCTGGAACGCAAGATGCGTCTCCGAGAGTTCCTCTCGTTCTGGGGTCCTGCTGGCTGGGCGACTCCCGACGATGTGTCGATCCTCGAATCCTGCCAACGGGCCTATCGGGCGAGCCGCGAAGTCGAATGGAACGACATCTCGAAGGGGATGGATCGAGAGCAACCCGATAACCGCGATGAAGAGCAAATGCGTGTCTTCTGGCGCCAGTGGCAAGGCTTGATGAACGACTCCGTGGAGTTCGTTCGGCCGATTCCTCAAGAGGAAGCGGTGACGCTGGCATCAGCGGGAGGAGCGGGTCAATGACGGACACACTCCGATCCGGGGCGGCCAACGACACCTGGGACGAGCCGGTCGATCCGAGGGTTCTAGTGGACTTCATCCACCGGGAGCAGGCACTGCTCGACGAGCGTGATTACCGGAGGTGGTTGAACCTACTCACTGACGATTGCACGTATGTGATTGGATCGTTGGATGCGCAGGCGCGTCCACAAGACGAGGTCGTCGCACTGGTCTACGATGATCGCTCCCGGATCGAAGGTCGCATTGCCCGGCTGGAGAGCGGCTTCGCACATGCCGAGAATCCTCCCTCGCGCACCCGGCACTTCAACTCGA
>NZZV01000122.1 GCA_002698945.1 Acidimicrobiaceae bacterium | reverse complement strand
TTGACGCCGATGTCGGCGAACTTGGTCGTGACGCCGAACAGCCCTCCTTCGGTCCAGCCCTGTTCGTACGCGGCGAGCCGCTCTTCCTCCGACACGGCGAGCGCCGGGGTCATCGTCGGCTCGATCGGGACGCCGATGCGCGACCAGCGGGCGGCTTCGCGGTACGCGGCGGGGTCGCGGTCGTACTCGGCTTGGCGCTCGGGGTCGACGGGGCCGTTGTGGGCAGGAATCGAGTAGTTCGGGGTGCGCTGGAAGACGGTGAGTTCGGTCGCCTCCTTGGCGATCAGCGGGATCGACTGGATGGCGGACGACCCGGTCCCGATCACGGCGACTCGCTTGCCGCTGAAGTCGACGCCCTCGTGGGGCCAGCGGCCCGTGAAGTACGTGTCGCCGGTAAATCGATCCGCGCCTGGGATGTCGGCGTCCTTCGGGACCGACAGACACCCGGTCGCCATCACGTAGTGCCGGGCGACGAGCTCGTCGCCGGACTCCGTTCGGATCCGCCAGAGCGACCGTTCGTCGTCCCATGCCGCGGCGGCGACACGCGTCTCGAAACGGATGTCACGGCGAAGGTCGTGCTTGTCGGCGACATGTTGCAGGTACCGCAGGATCTCGGGCTGTGTGGCGTAGCGCTCCGACCACGTCCACTCGTCGTCGAGTTCCGGATCCCAGCTGTACGAGTAGTCGATCGACTCGATGTCGCACCGAGCACCGGGGTACCGGTTCCAGTACCACGTCCCTCCGACGTCGTCGGCGGTCTCGAGCGCCACCGCCGACATGCCCAGGTCGCGCAATCGTTTCAGCAGGTAGAGCCCGGCCATGCCGGCTCCCACCACGACGACGTCGAACTCCGATCGATCCCCCGAATCGCTCATGACAGGGATTGAAACACACCGCCACCGTCGCGTTCCCAGCGGAGCGGTCGACCCTGGCGAAGCGTTCGGTCACGTGCCTAATGTCCGCACATGGACGTCGATCGGTTGCTGTCGGAACTCACCGTCGAAGAGAAGGCGGCACTCGTCAGCGGCGCCGACATGTGGCACACCGTCGCCGTCGACCGGCTCGGCATCCCGGCGATCATGTGTTCCGACGGCCCACACGGCATGCGTGCCCAGGTCGGCGACGTCGAGGCGGGCGAGATGCTGGGAGCCGCACCGGCCACGTGCTTCCCGACGGCGTCGGCGATCGCCTCGAGCTGGGACCGCGACCTGATCCGCGAGGTCGGTGTCGCGATCGCCGACGAGGCCCGCCACTACCGCGTCTCGGTCGTGCTCGGTCCAGGCGTGAACATGAAGCGTTCACCGCTGTGCGGCCGCAACTTCGAGTACGTGTCGGAGGATCCGTACCTCGCGGGCGAACTCGGACTCGCGATGGTCGAGGGAATCCAGTCGCGCGACGTCGGTACGTCCGTCAAGCACTACGCCGCGAACAATCAGGAACACGATCGGCTGCGCGTCAGTGCCGAGATCGACGAGCGCACCCTGCGCGAGATCTACCTCCCGGCGTTCGAACGGATCGTGACGGCGGCGCAGCCCTGGACGGTGATGTGCGCCTACAACCGGGTGAACGGCACGCACGCCTCTCAGCACGAGTGGCTGCTCACCGACGTCCTCCGTGACGAGTGGGGGTTCGACGGCGTCGTGGTCAGCGACTGGGGCGCCGTTCACGACCGCGTCGCCGCGGTCCAGGCCGGACTCGACTGGGAGATGCCGCCCGATCTCGAGCGCAGTCCACCGGCGGTCGTGGCCGCCGTCGAGCGCGGCTGGCTCGACGAGGCGGTGCTCGATCGCAGCGTGCGACGGATGCTCGAGATGGTCGCCAAGGGCCGCCACGTGCTCGATCTCGACGAGGACGTCGACGTCGACGCCCACCACGAGCTGGCGCGCCGCACCGCGGCCGAGTCGGCGGTGCTCCTCAAGAACGACGGCGAGCTCCTCCCGCTGACCGGCGACGGATCGCTCGCGGTGATCGGCGAGTTCGCGCGCACGCCTCGGTTCCAAGGCTCGGGCAGCTCGCGCGTCACCACGACGAAGGTCGACGTCGCGCTCGACGAGATCACGTCCACGTTCGGAGCCGATCGGGTCACCTTCGCCGCCGGCTACGTGATCGAGGGTGAGACCGACAGCGACGACGTCGACGCCGACACACTGCGCACCGAGGCGGTCCGGGCGGCAGCCTCCGCCGACACCGTCGTGTTCTTCATGGGTCTCCCCGACTCGTGGGAGTCGGAGGGATTCGATCGCGAGCACATGGACCTGCCGCCTCACCAACTCGACACGCTCGCCGCCGTCCGGGCCGTGAACGACCGCGTCGTCGTGGTGATGGTGAACGGCGCCACCGTGATCGTGGAGCCGTGGTGCGACCTCATCCCCGCGATCCTCGAGTGCTGGCTCGGCGGCCAGGCGGCCGGCGGGGCGATCGCCGATCTGTTGAGCGGCGACGTCTCCCCCGGCGGACGCCTCGCCGAGACGATGCCCGTGCGGCTGAACGACGTGCCGTCGACGTTGAACTTCCCGGGCGACCCCGGCGTCGTCCGCTACGGCGAAGGTGTCTTCATCGGGTACCGCGCCCACGATCATCTCGACCAGCGGGTCAGCTTCCCGTTCGGGTTCGGGCTGTCGTACACGACGTTCGACATCACCGATCTCGATGTCGCACTGTCGGGTGCCGCCGCCGACGGAACACTCACCGCGGCGGTATCCGCCACGGTGACCAACACCGGCGGCCGACGAGGCTCCCACGTCGTGCAGGTGTACGTCGGCGACGACGAGGCGGAGGTCGCCCGTCCACCACGCGAACTCAAAGGGTTCGCGAAGGTACACCTCGACCCGGGCGCATCGGAGCGAGTGACGGTCGAACTCGACCAGCGTGCGTTCTCGTTCTGGTCGCCACGTCACCGTCGCTGGGTCGTGGAGGCCGGATCGTTCACGATCTCGGTCGGCTCGCACTCGCGAGATCTGCCGCTGTCGGCGACCGTCGACGTCGACGCGCCGTCGGTTCGGCCGCCGCTCGACGCCATGGCGACGCTCACCGAGTGGGCCGACGACCCCGCCGGCTGGGCCGTGCTCGACGCGTTCCTGCCCGAGCGGCACCCGGCGCGCAGCAAGCGTTTCCGGAGCCTGCTCGGCTCGATGCCGATCGACACGCTGGCCGGGTTCGGCTCGTTCGGCTTCACCCACGCGGACGTCGACACGCTCCTCGAACGCGTTCGCGAGCACCACCCCACCGCCCCGTAGGCTGGTGCGCCGGTATGAGCGCGCACACAGCATCCCCCGACACCCGAGACGACGCACCACCGTTCCGGTACACGGCCGCGCTCGCCCGCGACATCGAACTGCGCTGGCAGGACTGGTGGAGCGAGCACGGCACCTTCGAGACACCGAACCCGGCCGGATCGCTCGCCGATGCGAATCTGGCGGCCGCACGGGGCGACAAGTTGTTCGTGCTCGACATGTTCCCGTACCCGTCGGGCGCCGGCCTGCACGTCGGTCACCCGCTGGGCTTCATCGGGACCGACGTGTTCGCCCGGTTCAAGCGCATGACAGGCCACAACGTGTTGCACACCATGGGATTCGACGCGTTCGGCCTCCCCGCCGAGCAGTACGCCGTCGAGACCGGTCAGCACCCGGCGATCACCACCGACCAGAACATCACCACCTACCGCCGGCAGTTGCGGCGCCTCGGATTGGCCCACGATCCGCGCCGCAGCATCTCGACGACCGATCCCGACTACTACCGCTGGACCCAGTGGATCTTCACCCAGATCTTCAACGCCTGGTTCGATCCGGACGCGCCCCACGACGACGGTGTCGGGCGGGGCAAGGCGCGCCCGATCGGTGAGTTGGTCGCCGAGTTCGAGATCGGCGCACGGCCCACACCCGATGGCCGCGACTGGCACACCCTGACGACCGCCGAACAGCGCGCCGTCATCGACGGCTACCGCCTCGCGTACGTCAGCGACGCGCCGGTCAACTGGTGCCCGGGCCTCGGCACCGTCGTCGCCAACGAGGAAGTCACCGCCGACGGCAGGTCCGACCGCGGCAACTTCCCGGTGTTCAAGCGCAACATGCGGCAGTGGATGATGCGGATCACCGCCTACGCCGATCGCCTGATCGACGACCTCGAACTACTCGACTGGACCGACGCGATCAAGGCGATGCAGCGCAACTGGATCGGCCGCAGCGAGGGCGCCAACGTCCACTTCCCCATCACGATGAACGACGGCCGAGCGGGCGACATCACGGTCTTCACGACGCGTCCCGACACCCTCTTCGGCGCGACCTTCATGGTGCTGGCGCCGGAGCATCCCTACGTGGACGAACTGACCACGGTCGACCAGGCCGCAGCCGTCGCCGACTATCGCCGTCAGGCGGCATCGAAGAAGGACGTCGACCGACAGGACGAGAACCGGGAGAAGACCGGGGTCTGGACCGGCGCCTACGCGACCAACCCGTTGAGCGGTGAGCAGATCCAGATCTGGATCGCCGACTACGTGCTCATGGGGTACGGCACCGGCGCGATCATGGCGGTGCCGGCGGGTGACCAACGCGACTTCGAGTTCGCCCGCAAGTTCGGTCTGCCGATCCCGGCGATCCAGGAGCCACCCGCCGCCTGGTTCGGGCATCGCGGCATCGAGCCGACGATCGACACGAGCCAGTGGCCCGAGGCCTTCATCGGCGACGGCACCTACGTCAACTCGTCGAACGACACCCTCGACCTCAACGGGATCGACAACAAGACCGACGGCATCGCCACCGTCAACGCTTGGTTGGAGCAGACCGGCAGGGGTGAGGCGACGATCACGTACAAGCTGCGTGACTGGCTGTTCAGTCGCCAGCGCTACTGGGGCGAACCGTTCCCGGTCGTGTACGACGCGGACGGGTACCCGCACACCCTGCCCGACTCGATGCTGCCCGTCGAACTGCCGGAGACCGACTCGTTCTCGCCTCGCACCTTCGACCCGGACGACGAGTTCTCCAACCCGGAGAGCCCACTCGATCGGCTGGACGACTGGGTCACGATCACCCTCGATCTGGGCGACGGTCCGCAGGAGTACCGGCGTGACACCAACGTCATGCCGCAGTGGGCCGGGTCGTGCTGGTACCAACTGCGCTACTGCGACCCGTCGAACACGGAGGCGTTCATCGACCCGGTCGTCGAGGAGTACTGGGTCGGCCCGCAGCCCGATGCCCGCCCCGATCACCCGGGCGGCGTCGACCTGTACGTCGGCGGCGTCGAGCACGCGGTGCTGCACCTGCTGTACGCCCGCTTCTGGCACAAGGTGCTGTACGACCTCGGCCACCTGTCGTCGAAGGAGCCGTACGCCCGCCTGTTCAACCAGGGCTACGTGCAGGCGTACGCCTACACCGACGATCGCGGCGTCTACGTCGACGCGAAGGACGTGGAGGAGCGTGACGGCGCGTACTTCCTGGGCGATCGACCGGTCGACCGGGAGTACGGCAAGATGGGCAAGAGCCTGAAGAACTCGGTCAGCCCTGACGAGATGTACGACGCCTACGGCGCCGACACCCTGCGGTTGTACGAGATGGCGACCGGGCCGCTCGACGCGTCACGCCCATGGGAGACCCGCGACGTGGTCGGCATGTACCGATTCCTCCAGCGCTTGTGGCGCAACCTGATCGACGAACAGACCGGCGAGTGCATCGTGGTCGACGAACCGTTGAGCGACGAACTGACCAAGCAACTCCACCGCACGATCGACGTCGTGCGCACCGAGATGGACGCGCTCCGCTTCAACACGGCGATCGCGAAGCTGATCGAGCTGAACAACGCGGTGACCAAGCTCGGCCACACGCCGCGTGCGGTCGCCGAACCGCTGGTGCTCATGGCGGCGCCGCTCGTGCCGCACGTCGCCGAGGAGCTGTGGCGCACGCTCGGCCACGACGACACCGTGACCTACCTGCCGTTCCCGGAGGCCGACGCGCAGTACCTCGTCGACGACACCGTCGAGGTGCCCGTGCAGATCAACGGCAAGGTGCGGAGCCGGATCGTCGTCGCGGCCGAAGCCGATCGAGCGACGATGGAGGCGACCGCGCTCGCCGACGACAAGGTCGTCGCCGCGATCGACGGCGCCGAACCGAAGAAGATCATCGTGGTGCCCGGCCGCATGGTCAACATCGTCGTCTGACGGGTCACCGACCGGGTCGGAAGAACACGGGAATCACGACGTTCGGGACCTTTTTCCCTTGAGCTCCGGCACGAACGGCGCGATGCTGTCAGCACAAGTCAGATCCACGAGGTGCCCATCGGGGACACAGACCCACGAAGCGATCGAGCGATCGCACAGCGTGGCTCCTGGTCCCGAAACCGATTCCGAGTTGAACGGATCACACCTCGTGGATCTGTCGCGTTCGGCGATCAGACGAGGATGTCGTCCAGGCTGGCCAGGAGCAGCTGCACATTGCGCATGCGGGCGGTGTGCCCCATCAGGCCGATCCGCCAGCCCTTGCCGGCCAGGTCGCCGAGCCCACCGCCGATCTCGACGCCGTAGTCGAGCAGCAGCGATCGGCGCACGTCGGCTTCGGTCGTGCCGGACGGCAGTCGCTCCTCCGGCACCCACACCGACGTGAGCTGCGGCAGCCGGTTGCCCTCGGCCGCGAAGAGTTCGAAGCCCCGCTCGACCAGACCGGCCTGCAACGCGTCGCCGACCGCTTGATGACGGACGAACGACGCCTCGAGTCCTTCGTCGAGGAGGGCGCCGAGTCCGGCGTGCAGCCCGTAGAGGCTCGAGATCGGGGCCGTGTGGTGATACGCCCGCGCGCCGTCGCCACCGGTGACGTACTTGGCGATCATGTTCAGGTCGAGGTACCACGACTGAGGCGTCTCGCGCAGATGGGCGAGGGCACGGTCGGAGACGGTGAGCGGTGCGAGGCCCGGCGGAACACCGAGACACTTCTGCGTGCCCGAGTACGCGATGTCGACACCCCACTCGTCGATCCGCAGATCGATGCCGCCGAGCGAGGTGACACAGTCGGCGAGCAGCAGCGCGTCGCCCTTCTTGGCGCCGAGTGTCGCCAGATCGTTGCGGACGCCGGTCGACGTCTCGGCGTGGACGACGGCGATCAGCTTGGGGCTGGGGTGTGCGTCGAGCAGATCGTTGGGATCGATCGGCGTCCCCCACGGGGCGTCGACGCGTATCACCTCGGCACCGCAGCGCGCCGCGACGTCGCACATCCGGCCGCCGAACACGCCGTTGACACCGACCACGACGGTGTCGCCAGGGCCGACGAAGTTGACGAACGCCGCCTCCATGCCGGCCGAACCGGTACCCGACACCGCGAACGTCAGTTGGTTCGTCGTCTGGAACACCCGGCGAAGACGTTCGCCGACCTCGTCCATCAACGAGATGAAGTCCGGGTCGAGGTGGCCGAGCACCGGACGCGCGTATGCCTCCATCACCTCCGGGTACGGGTTGCAGGGGCCAGGGCCCATCAGCACGGGATCGCGATGCCTCATGGGCGGCCACCGTAGTGGGCGACCGACGCCGACGTTCAGGTCTCGGCGGCGACGACCGGCGGCGACACCACGATCGCCGACCCGGTGCGCATGGGCGCCACGAGGATCGCCGTCGCGAGCCCACCGAGGACGATGACCCACCAGACCTGTTCGAACGCGTCGAGCGCGTCATCGATCGACGCCGCTCCGGCCACGAGCGCGACCGTGATCGCCACGCCGAACGTCCCGCCGAACTGGCGGCCAGCCTGCAGCGAGGCACCGCCGACACCGGCCCGGTTGGGCGGCAGGGCCTGAGCGACCGCGCTCGACAACTGTGGCCACAGGCAGGCGACGCCGGCGCCGGTGAGCACCATCGACGGGAAGTAGTCGACGAGATAGTCGACGTCGGGCCCGAGTGCCACGACCCGCCACAGACCGCCGAGCGCATACGAGAGCGCGCCGGCGACGAGGATCGGACGCTGGCCGATCCGACCGGCGAGGCTGCCGAGTCGAGGGGCCAACACCGCGACGAGTGCCGGCCCCGGCGCCACGCCGAAACCTGCCTCCAGCACCGACCACCCCCACACGGAGGTGAGGAACAGGATCGAGGCGAGGAACATCGCTGAGAAGGCGATCCCGAAGACGAGACCGGCCAGGTTCGCCCAGGCGACGTTGCGGATCCGGAACAGGTCGAGATCGAGCACGGGAGCCGAGGTGCGCCGCTGATGGACGACGAACGCGACGACGAGTGCCGCTCCGCCGAGCAGCCACACGAGCGTCTCCGTGCTCCACCACCCGTTCGACTCGGTCTCGACGACCGCGTACGAGATCGCGCCGGCGGCAGCGGCGACCAGCACGATCCCGAGCGTCTTCGGCACGGCGGTCTCGTCGTCGCTCGACTCGCTCAGCGTGCGGCGTCCGGCGACGATGGTGTAGATCCCGACGGGCAGGTTGATGAAGAACGCCCACCGCCAACCGAGACCCTGGACGACCGCCGCGCCGAGCGTCGGACCGAGGGCACCTGCAACCGCGCCGGCGGCACCCCAGATCGCGACGGCACGTGGGAGCTGGCTGCGATCATGGGCGCGCATGACGAGCGCCAGCGACGCCGGGATCAGGATCGCCCCACCCGCAGCCTGCACGACCCGACCGGCGATGAGCAGTTCCGCCGTCGGCGCCAGCCCACACACCATCGACGCCGCGGTGAACAGCGCTGAGCCCGTGAGGAAGGCGCGGCGGTGTCCGACCCGATCGGCGATCTTGCCGGCCGGGATGAGGAGCGCTGCGAACACGATCGTGTAGGCGTTGAGTACCCACGACAGGGTGGCGGGGCTCGTGTCGGAGAAGGTTCGGCCGATGTCGGGGAACGCGACGAAGAGGATCGTCGTATCGAGGAACGTCGCCAGTGTGGCGAGCGACGCGATCGTCAGCGTGCGTCGCTGGCGGACGTCGGGTGGCATCGTCGGGTCAGCCACGACGAGCCGTCCAACGGGTCTGGACCGAGTCGGCGACCGCAGACCCGTCGGGCGTCACGATGCGGCCGTGCTCCGTGGCGAGTCCGTCGTGGCTGGTGGTGATCTCGAACCATCCGGCCAACCATCCGTCCTCGCCCACGGACGGCGTCGCTCGATGGATGTGGGTCAGCATGTCGACGCTGATGCCGCCCGCCGGGGGCATGACGTTCACGAACGCGGGCGGCGGGAACCAGTCGCAGATCATCGCCAACCATGCGGCGTCGACCGTCTCACCGTCGAGCGGTCGGACGTAGCCGCGCACCGACGTGTCGGGTCCGTCACTGAACGGGAGGCTGGCCGGATCGAGTCGCCCGTCGGCGCACAGGAAGTGCGGCACCGGGTTCGGCGGTTCGATCTCGACGCACTCGCCGACCGGAGCGATCGACAGCGGAGCCGGCTGCTCCCACTCGACCCGGTGAGTGTCGGCGAGGTCGGCGAGCATCGTGAGGTGGACCACGACGGCGTCGCGCCCGTCCTGCGAGAGCACGACATCGACGTTGGACGTGCTCCTCCCCCGACGAGCTTCCTTCACGCGCAAGGTGGCGGCGCCGAGCGTCACGCTCGATCGGAAGCTGGTGGCGACCGTCCGCACCGCCCGGTCGGGGACGAGTTGTTCGCCGGCCCGGACCGCCAGGCCGACCATGAAGCCGCCGTGAACGCCGACCAGCGATGACCAGCGATCGGGCAGGTGGACGTCGAAGCGGTCGCCACCGACGGGCTGCAACTCCGTTCCGGCGAACTCGATGGTGGGTTGTTTCATGCAACTCAGCATGACAGGTTGAGTTGCTTCACGCAACTCACGTATGATGCATCCATGCGAAAGGTGTCCTTCGCCGACATGAACTGCTCGATCGCGCAGGCGCTCGAGATCGTCGGCGAGTGGTGGACTCTGCTGATCCTGCGCGACTGCTTCCTCGGCATCCGACGGTTCGACGATTTCGTCGAACGACTCGGCATCTCCCGCAACGTGCTCACCGATCGGCTCGACAAGCTCGTGGCTGCCGAGATCCTCGAACGGCGCCCGTACGACGAGGGTCGACTCCGGTACGACTACGTCCTCACTCCGAAGGGTCGGGCGCTGTGGCCGGTGATCACGACACTGCGCGAGTGGGGCGACGAGTGGCTCACCGGAGCAGGCAACGAACCCGTCCTGATCGAGCACCGGGTGTGCGGCAACGTCACCCACACCCGCCTGGTCTGCGACTGTTGCGGCGAACGCCTCGAGGCCCGCGACGTCCGAGCCGTCGCGGGCCCGGGCGCCGACCGGTAGCCGCTGCAGATCACGCGGTCAGGCCCGGTCAGTAATGTGCCCGGACATGATCATCCATCGCAGCCCGGTGCCCGACGTCGAGATCCCCGAGACGACGATCACCGAACACATCCTTCGCCGCGCGGAAGCACTCCCCGACCGCGTTGCGCTGATGGACGGCCCCTCGGGTCGGTCGTACACCTACGCCCAGCTGCGCGAGATGATCCACCGCTTCGCGGGCGGCCTGCAGGCCCGTGGGTTCGGCGAGGGCGATGTGCTCGGCCTGATGGCGCCGAACATCCCCGAGTACGCCGTCGTGTTCCATGGCACGGCCGTCGCCGGCGGCACCGTCACCACGATCAACCCGACATACGGCGCCGAAGAGGTCCGGTTCCAACTGAACGACGCAGGGGCGTCGATGCTGATCACGATCGGCATGTTCGCCGACACCGCAGCCGCCGCGATCGAGGGCACCGGCGTCTCGGAGGTCATGACGCTCGACGCCGCCGACGGCACCACGAGCGCGCTCGACCTGTTGTCCGCCGACCCGATCGAGCAGGTGCCGGTCGACTTGCACGAGCAGGTCGTCGTGCTGCCCTACTCGTCCGGCACGACGGGCCTGCCGAAGGGTGTGATGCTGACCCACCACAACCTGGTGGCCAACTGTGTGCAGACCGAACCGTCGGTGAACCTCGTCGAGCACGAGACCGCGCTCGCGTTCCTGCCGTTCTTCCACATCTACGGCATGCAGGTGCTGATGAACCTGCAGCTGTCGGTCGGCACGACCGTCATCACGTTGCCCCGGTTCGACCTCCAGCAAGCGCTCGAACTGACCCAGCAGCACAAGATCACGCGCATCTATGCCGTGCCGCCGGTGATCCTCGCACTCGCCAAGCACCCCCTCGTCGACCAGTACGACCTGTCCTCACTCGTCCAGGTGTTCTCCGGTGCCGCCCCGCTCGGCGCCGAACTCGCCGCCGAGGCAGCCAAGCGGATCGACTGCGAGGTCGTGCAGGGGTACGGCATGACCGAGCTCAGCCCGGTCAGCCATTGCACGTTCGAAGGCGACTTCCGTCCCGGCACCTCCGGCATCACGGTGCCGAACACCGAGACGCGGATCGTCGATCCCGAGAGCGGTGAGGACCAGAGCGTCGGCGGTGAGGGCGAGCTGTGGGTGCGCGGCCCGCAGGTGATGAAGGGCTACCTCAACAACGAGGAAGCCACCCGGAACACGATCGACGAGGACGGTTGGCTGCACACCGGCGACGTCGCCGTGGTCGACGAACACCACCACGTCTCGATCGTCGATCGGGTCAAGGAGCTCATCAAGTACAAGGGATTCCAGGTCCCGCCCGCCGAGCTCGAAGCGCTCCTGGTCGCTCACCCGAAGGTCGCCGACGTCGCCGTGATCGGCGTGGCCGACGAAGAGGCGGGCGAACTGCCCAAAGCCTTCGTGGTGACCCAGCCGGGCGCCGAACTCACGATCGACGAGATCCAGGCCTACGTCGGCGAGCACGTCGCCAGCTACAAGCAGATCCGGCTGGTCGAGTTCGTCGACGAGATCCCCAAGTCACCGAGCGGCAAGATCCTGCGCCGCATGTTGCGCGACCGCTGACGCACTCGGCCCACTCGACACAACCCGCGGTCGCGGTGCTGCATCGCGTGACAGCACGCCGAACGGGGTTCACGTTGCCTCAAGGAAACGCAAATTCGATGTACCTCTCCTCACCTTCCTCGCTACTGTGCGTGGAAGACACCAGGGAAAGGTCACACAATGCAGCAGGCGGCTCAGAACTCGAACACTGGCCGAGCGCGCGGAACTCGCGCCGTCGTCGGCCTCGTCGCCATACTCGTCGGCGCACTCGCCACGTTCGTCGGCGCCACCAACGCGTCCGCGGTCGATGCACCGCCGACGCAGACGGTGCCGCTGCACAACGACGGCGCCGATGTCGAAGCCGACTGCCCGAATGACGTCGGAGACTTCTGGCACTTCGTGATTGCACCGAACAACGACACGTACTCGTTCGTGTCGATCACGCTGTCGCTGGACGGGGCGACCACGACCTTCTCGGGCGGCGACATCATCCCGAACGGCACCCAGACCGACAACATCTTCATCGCCCTGCCCGCCGGGATCGACTTCGACGACCTGGCCCTGCCCGGCTCGTCGGCCGAGATCACGCCCGCGACCGGCTCGCCGAAGTTCGTGCTGTCCCACCTCTGCGACGGCGCGGGCACGACCACGACCACGACCATCGCCGACAGCACCACCACGACCATCGCCGACAGCACCACCACGACCACCACGACCATCGCCGACAGCACCACCACGACCATCGCCGACGAAACCACCACCACCACGACCGTCGCCGACGACACCACCACCACCACCACGACCGTCGCCGACGACACCACCACCACGACCGAGGTCGATCAGGGTGGTCCGACCACGACGGTTGCCGACAGCACCACCACCGAGCCGGACGTCGACCAGGGCGGTCCGACGACCACAGCCGCCGGGTCGGCAGGCGGCGGGCCGACGACGGTCGCTCCTCAACTGCCCGCGACCGGGGTCGACTCGACCCAGACCATGGTCCTACTCGGCACGGGCCTGATGCTGCTGGGTCTCACGCTGCTGCTCGGCAGTCGCCGGCCGCAGCAAATCTGATCCTCGGTCAACGCGGAAAGACCGCCTCGCGGACCGCCGGGTGGAGACCGATCAACCGACGGACCCTCGACACATCCACCTCGGCGAGACCCCGCGCCCGAGCGGGCGGCTGGCAGGTCTCACACCATGTGACCGAGCGCCCCCATGGCGTCTCGCGCTCGGGTCGATAACGCAGCCGGTCGCCGCACACCGGGCAGGGTCGACGGCCACGACCATGCATCCAGGTCGCATCGGTGTCGAGCCGCTTGCCGACCGTGTTCTGAAAGCCGAGTCGGGCGTTGGTGCGGACCAGGGCAGTGCCGACGCCGGCGAGTGCCTCCAGACCATCTATGTCGCCGACGGGTTGGTGCGGTGGGACCCCACAGATGAACGGGACGTCGTTGGCGTAGACGTTTCCCCAACCGGCGACGATCCGCTGGTCGAGCATCGCAGCGGCGAGCGCGACCGACGGGTCGGCCTGCAACCGCCGGGCGAGGTCGGCGGAATCAGGCGGCCCGGCAATGGCACACAGGTCGGGGCCGAGGCGGTCGGTGACCTCGTGCTCGTCCGCGGTCGCCAACAGCTCGAGCACCGGGACCGCCTCGCCGATGAGCGACCCGCCGTCGAGCCACAACTCGACCCGGCGTTTCCACTCCGGCGCCCGCGACGGGCGCGAGACCTTGAACTTGCCGTCCATGTGGAGGTGCGCGTGCAACGTGCGGCCGTCGTCGAACCGGACGAACAGGTGCTTGCCGTACGCGTCGGCGCCGACGAGCGTGGCTCCGGTCAGATCTCGACCGGCGAGCCGCGGGTGGCGCATGACCGACCGCTCCACGCGCCGGCCTGCCAACCGCTCGTCGATCTTCGTCGCAAGGATGCGCAGCGTGTCGCCTTCGGGCACGAGCCGGATCGTAGGGGGCGGATACGGTCGATCCATGAGCAGCGTACGCACCGACACGGACGGCCCCGTCCGCATCGTGACGATCGACCGCCCCGAAGTCCGAAACGCGGTCGACCGACCGACCGCCGACGCGCTGGCCGCCGCGTTTCGATCGTTCGAGGACGACGACGATGCGCTCGTCGCCGTCCTCGCGGGCGCCGGTGGCACCTTCTGTGCCGGAGCGGATCTGAAGGCCGTCTCGGACGGTCGCGGGAATCGGGTGAGCGACGACATGTCGGTCGACGGCCCGATGGGACCCAGCCGCATGACCTTCACCAAGCCCGTCATCGCCGCCGTCGAAGGATTCGCCGTCGCCGGTGGCCTGGAGCTCGCCCTGCTGTGCGACCTACGTGTCGCGGCGTCCGAC
>NZZV01000121.1 GCA_002698945.1 Acidimicrobiaceae bacterium | reverse complement strand
GCTCGCGGCGATGTCGCCCGCGGCGGCTACCACTGCAGTTCGAGCACGCCGGCGTTGAGGCCGGACCCGATTCCCATGCACACGACCGAGTCGCCCGACGACAGGTCGTCGGCGATCGACGCGAGGGTGATCGGCACAGCGGCGGGCCCGATGTTGCCGTAGTACGGGAAGGTCTTGGGCACCGTGTCGGGGTCGAGGCCGAGCACGTCGAGCATCGCGTTCGTGTGCACCTCGGAGATCTGGTGGAGGATGTAGCGGTCGCGGCCACCCCAGCCGTCCTCGGCGCCGGCGTCCTCCCACGCCAGCTTGCCGAGCTCGACGCCGGCGTCGAGCAGGGCTCGGGTGTCGGTGGTCATGCCCTCGAGCGAACCGACGCACAACTCGTGGTGGCGGGTCGCTGCGTGGAAGAAGCCACGCATCATGCGGTGGCTGCCGGGGTTCTCGGAGTGACGACCGATCACCGCGGCCGCGGCGCCCGATCCGAGGGTGAGGGTGGCGAAGTTGGAGATGATGTCATCGAGGCCCTCGCCGTACTCGTTGAGCTTGTTGATCGTGTTGTCGTAGACCTCGCGGGTGCCTTCACCGTCGACGATCAGGGCGTAGTCGATCTGGCCGGCGTCGATCATGACGCCGGCGAGGTGCATGCCGTTCACGAACCCGAGGCACGCGTTGGCGATGTCGAAGTTGAGGCAGGTGGTGGGGAGCCCGAGTGCGTCGTGCACGGTGACGGCGCTCGACGGTTCGAGGCGGTCTCGGCAGACGCTCGTGTCGACCATCAGGCCGATCTTCGAGCGGTCGATGCCCGAGGCGACGATCGCCGCTTCGCCGGCCATGGCCGCGGCGTCGGTGAACGACACGTCTTCGGGCCACATGCGACGTTCGCGAATACCGGCGAGCGACTCGAGCAGACCCGGCTTGCCGTCGGTGCGTTCGTAGAACGGACGAAGGCGCTCGTCGACCTCGTCGGACGTGACGACGATCGGCGCCTCGACCGCCTCGATGGACACGAGGGCGACGTCCTCGAAACTGAAGTTGGCGTTCTTGTGCATGGGGCCCCGAAGATTCCTCGTGAGTGGTCCCCACCACCCTATTGTGTCGGCACCCTGAACACCGCGGTAGGCGTGCCCGCACGCGCGTGATACCGACGCTTCCGATGGGGCGGTCGGGCCCGCCGCCTCGCAAACACATGTCCGGCCTGGAGTACGGTGGCCCACGTTCGAAGGGGGACACCATGGAGCTGGGAACGGGGAAGGTCGCGGTCGTCACGGGCGCGGGGAGCGGCATCGGATTGGCACTGGCGAACGGGTTCGCCGCGGCCGGGTGCTCGGTCGTCCTCGCCGACGTACAGGACGACGCGCTGGCTGCCGCGAACGACGAGGTCGGCGCCCACGGCGTCGAGACGCTGGCGATCACGTGCGACGTCAGCAAACGCGAGGAGGTCGATGCGCTCGCTGCCACCACCGTCGACCGGTTCGGCGGCGTCCACGTGGTGTGCAACAACGCCGGCGTCGTCGGCGCCGGCGATCCGTGGCTCGGCCCGATCGAAGGTTGGGAGTGGACGATGGGCGTCAACTTCTGGGGCGTCGTCTACGGCATCCGGGCGTTCCTGCCGCATCTCGTGATGTCGGGCGGTGGCCACATCGTGAACACGGCGTCGATGGCCGGCCTCTACCCCGGCCTGGCCGGACCGTACGACGCCAGCAAGCACGCCGTCGTCGCCGTGTCGGAGAACCTCTACAACAGCATGCAGGCCGCGCAGCTCCCGATCGGCGTCAGCTGCCTGTGCCCCGGTTGGGTGAAGACCGGCATCATCGACTCCGACCGCAACTGGCCCGCAGAGTTCGGTGAGCTGCCGACGCGTGATGTCGCGCAGGAGATCCAGACCAACCATGTGCGTCGGGCGATCGACGAGGGGATGCAGCCGTCGGCCGTCGCGTCGATGGTGCTCGACGCCGTGCGGGAGGATCGGTACTGGGTCATCCCGCACCAGGACTGGATGGAGATCGCCCTCGAACGCTGGCACCGAGTCGCCGAGCGCCAGAACCCGGAACCCCCGGAGGAGTTCCCGGGTCTCCCGCCGAGGTCGGAGATGATCGCCCAGATGATGGAAGCGATGGCGCAGGCGATGGCCCAGGACGACGCCGGCTGACACGCCACACTCGACCGGCTGACTGGCTGGCTCAGCCGGTGACGGTGATCGTGCCCGTCATCGTCGGGTGGAAGTTGCAGCGGTACTCGTAGACGCCGGGCTCGTCGAAGGTGAACTCGAACGAATCGCCTTCGCCGAGTTCGCCCGAACCGAACGACCCGTCGACGGCAGTCCACGTGTGCGCCGTGCCATCGGTGTTGGTGATGACCACGGTCGTGCCGACCGGCACCTCGGCCGGCCCCTCGAACGCGAAGTCCGCAATCGTGATCTCGGCGTCGGCGCCTTGATCATCGGTCGGCTCATCGGCCTCCTCGGTCGGCGCTGGGTCGGCGGCATCGGTGGCCGCGGGCGTCGAGTCGGCGTCGTCGTCGCCACCACAACCCCAGAGCGCCAGCGAGCCGACGGCAACGAGTGCACAGATGCGACGGACCATGCCAGGGAGTCTCGCGCAGCCACCAGCGGGCCGCCATGGGTGCGGAGTCTCCGGTCGAGGAGTCTCGTGAGCCGCCGGCGGGGCGCGGCGGTTTGCCAGGATGGGTGCGTGGGGCAGTTCGAGGACGAAACGGCGATCCGGCGCAACGGTGACGGGCGCTGGGCCACATCGCTGTCGGCGCGTTGGAACATCGGTGAGAACGCGAACGGCGGGTACGCAACGGCGGGACCGCTGCGAGCGTTGCTCGACGTCACGGAACAGCCGGATCCGCTGTCGGTGACCACCCACTTCCTGCGGCCGGTCGATGTCGCCGGTCCGGCCGTCATCGCTGCCGAGCTGGTCAAGCGAGGCCGGGTCGCATCGGTCGCCCGTGCCTCGCTCGAGATCGAGGGTCGGGAGCGGCTGACGACGATCGGCGCGTTCGGCGACCTCGACAGCGACGTCGGAGCCGACGGGGCCGTCGAACTCGACCCACCCGACGTCGCCCCACCCGAGGCGTGCGTGCCGAGAGCCGAGCTGCACCAGGGAGTCGACCTGCCGATCCTCGATCGTCTCGACGTCGTGCTCGACCCGGCGTGCGCACGAGCCGGTGGTTCCGATCGAGCGGTGGTCACCGGTTGGGTCCGGCTCGCCGACGGCACCGAGCCGACGACGCCGGCACTCACGCTGTTCGCCGACGTGTTCCCGCCGGCGCTCTACCCGCTGATGGGTCGGGTCGGGTGGATGCCGACGATCGAACTCACCGTGCACGTCCGCCGCCGCCCGGCAGCCGGATGGATCCTCGCCCGATTCGAGTGCGACGACCTCGACGGCGGCCGCATGATCGAGACCGGTTCACTCTGGGACAGCACCGGCACCCTCGTCGCCCGAAGCCGCCAACTCGGTCTCGTCCTGACCGGCTGAGGGAACCGCCGTGCCGGCGACGTCACCAGGTGCGAGAATCGATGGCGTGGCCACCGATGCAACGTCCGACGACCAACCACACGCCGACCAACCACACTTCGGGTCACAACACGACGGCGAGCACCCCGATCGCGTCGACGAGTGGGATCGGCTGCGCGCCGAGCACCTCCGCCCGCCGGGTGAGCGCCCGCCGTCGTCGGCCGCCGGTGTGCATCATCAGGCGCTGATCTCGTCGGACGTCGAGCGGACGATCGGCTTCTATCAAGGGCTGCTCGAGTTCCCGCTCACCGACCTGTTCCAGAACCGCGACTACGAGGGATCGACCCACTTCTTCTTCGACATCGGCAACGGCAACGCACTGGCCTTCTTCGACTTCCCGGGCCTCGGCCTCGACGAGTACTCGGAGGTGCTCGGCGGTCACCATCACCTGGCGATCTCGATGCCGGAGGACAACTGGCGTCGCATCCGAGACAAACTCGCCGACGCCGGCGTCGACACCTGGGAGCACCAGACGTCGCTGTACTTCACAGGTCCGGACGGCGAACGGATCGAGCTGATCTCCGAACCCCTCGGCACGATGTACGGCAAGCAGGTCCTCTGACGGCTCCGCGCCGTCCCTGCTGCTCCGACCGGGACGCCATCCCCTTGCCTCCACGTGATACAACCGGACGATGCAGCAGATCAACGTGCTCGGTACGGAACTCATGCCCTGCTCGTTCGACCCGCGTACGGGCTACTACCGCACCGGCTGTTGCGAGAACCGCGGCGACGACCCGGGCCTGCACGTCGTGTGCTGCCGGGTGAACGACGACTTCCTCGCCTTCTCGGCCGCGCAGGGCAACGACCTGTCGACGCCGATGCCGCAGTACGGATTCGCCGGCCTGGTCGAGGGTGACCAGTGGTGCGTCTGCGCCGACCGCTGGGCAGAGGCCCTCGCCGCCGGCCGGGCCTGCCCCGTCGTGCTCGAAGCCACCCACGTCAGCGCCCTCGAGTACGTCGACCTCGACGACCTCAAACGCCACGCCATCGCCGCCGAGTAGCGGCTGTTGATGGCACGCCAAGGCCATCCGCCGGGACAGCAACCTCTTTGAACCTGCGGCAGGGTTTCTCATCGGGCGTCGTCGGTCCTGATGGTCAGGCTCACGGGGTGACGTTGAACACCGGCCAGCCGATCTCGGTGCGCCACGCCGTCGATGTGGAAGTGTCACGGGGTCCCACGAGGTAGGTCTCCCGAACCGGGCCGTCGACGGCAAGTGCGTTGTTCACGACCCAGGCGCCGAGTTCGCCGTACGTGACGTCGATGTCGTCGTGCTCACCCACATGGGTGGCGACCGCCAGATCGACCGGTGGCAGCGTCACCGGATGGACCCGACCGACGCTCGGCGGGTTCTCCGTCGCCCGGTACACGAGGAGGTGTCCGCGACCGGTCTCGAAGAGCGAGTTGTCGTACAGGCCGCCGGGGCTGCCCGCGGGCGACGACACCACGGCGTCCAGCTCGGCCATCGCCCCGGCGTACCAGTCGAGCACGTCGTCGCTGCCCACCTCGCCCTCGACGGCTGCGACCGTCACCGCCGGCACATGCCGCACCTCGACGTCCAGCTGCGCCCGCTCGGGCTGGAGCAGCCGGTGCAGGGATGCCACCGCGGCGCGGGTCCGGTCGAGCTGCGCCTCGAGCCGGCGGAGGTGGTCGGCGACGAGTTCGCCGCGAACGGCGGGATCCGGAGAGCGCAGGATCTGTCGGACGTCGACGATCGGGACATCGAGTTCGCGCAATCGGTGGATGACCTGAGCCGTGGGAATCTGGTCGGCGGTGTAGTAGCGATAGCCGCTCGTCTCGTCGACCTGTGCCGGTTCGAGCAGTCCGGCGTCGTGGTAGCGGCGAAGGGTTCGCACGCTCAAGTGTGTGAACTGGGAGAACTGGCCGATCGTCAGCACCCGGCCATTGTGCACCCTCCCCCTGGGAGAGGGTCCAATGGCTTGACCCTCCGGCAGCGGGAGGGCCGACCATGACGTCATGACTTCAGCGACCGGGATCGATCCCACGGAACTCCCCTCCCCCATCCGCGACTACCTCGCCGCCCACGCCGAACGACGCACCGGCGACGCCGCTCGGCTGTTCGATCCCGACGCCGTCGTCGTCGACGAAGGACGCACGTACCGCGGCACCGAGGAAGTCCTCGAATTCCTGACCACCGCAGGATCCGAGTTCACGTACACGACCACGCTGGTGGGTTGCGAACGCGCCGATGACGACCACTGGCTGGTCGGGATCCGGCTCGACGGCAACTTCCCTGGCGGCACCGCCGATCTGACCTACCGCTTCACCTTGAGTGGCGGCCACATCGCCGAACTCGTGATCGGTGTGTAAGCCGCCAGCTGCTGCTGCAGTTGCTGCTGCGCGCCGAGCAGTGACCCAGGTCCGACACCGCAACGTGGCTACACTTGCCACATGAATGTAGCTACCAAGCGAGCGGAGGTCGGGATTCGCGAGCTCAAGAATGGGCTCAGCAAGTACATCGACCGCGTCCGGTCCGGCGAGGAAGTGATCGTGACCGATCGAGGACGCCCAGTCGCACGTTTGTCGTCCGTCGATGCCTCGGAGGACCGCCTCACCGACCTGGTGGCCTCGGGACTGGTTCGCGCCCCGGCGCGTCACGAGCGTCACGTCCCGGCACGCCGCATCAAGGCGAAGGCCCCGGTGAGCGATCTCGTTGCTGAGCAACGACGCTGACCACGCCCGGGGATGATCACCTACGTCGACACCTCGACACTGCTCAAGCTCGTCATCGACGAGGACGGGTCCGATCGGGCCGGCACGATCTGGACGTCAGCCGACATCGTCGCCGCGGCCTCCCTCATCGCCGTCGAAGCGAGAGCGGTGCTCGCAGCAGCGAGGCGTGGACGACGACTCACCCCGGGGCAACACACCGCCGCCAGAGACGAACTCGACGCGCTGCTCGCCGATCTGCACATCGTCGAAGTGACCGCGGAGTTGATCACGGAGGCGGCCGAACTCGCCGAAGCCGAGGCACTCCGAGGGTACGACGCAGTCCATCTCGCTGCGGCGCTCCTGGTCGAGGCAACCATCTTGAGCAGTGCCAACACGGATCTGTGCGCCGCCGGACAGCGACGAGGACTCCACGTCGCCAACCCCCTGGCGCCGCACTGACCCGTCGTCCCCGCCATGCACGATCCAAGCGCGCCGAGTCATGCCGACTTCGCTGCAGCCGATAGCGACGAAACCCCGGCACAGTGGCCGGGGTCCCTACGGAGTGGGCGTACGAGGAATCGAACCTCGGACCTCCACCGTGTCATGGTGATCATGAGTGCTGGTTGATGCGCGAAGTACCAGCTAGATCGTTCGTGTTTGTTCGCTGACGTTCGTCCAACTGTGGCGAGAACGCGTACCAAACGCGTACCATTGGAGCAGGAGACGACCGATGGCCAAGACACGACGCGAGAACGGAACCGGCAACATCCGACCCGACACGTCTCGTGCCGGCGAGTGGCAGGGACGTCGATGGACAGGCTCGTGGATCGGCACAATCCAGATCGACGGCCGCCGCTTCGCGGCTCGCGGCAAGTCAAAGTCCGACGTTGCCGCCAAGCTCTCGCGTCGGAGCGCTGAGGCACTGACGGGGACGGGCCGGTCGGCCGGTAACCACGACGTGACCGTGGCCGATGCGATCAGCACGTTCCTCGAGCGTGACCTCCCCAACCGCAAGTCCGGCGGCAGACCGCTCGCACCCGGCAGCGTCGAGAACTACCGATACAACCTCGAGATCGTGAAGAAGGAGCTCGGGACGGTCCGCCTCCCTCGTCTCACTGTCGTGCAGGTCGAGGACATGCTTGATCGACTCGCCACCCGAGGGGTCCGACCGCTCAGCAAAGCGTCGCTCGCGAAGCTGCTCTCAATGTTCGCGACGGTCATCGACGCGGCACAGCGGCGCGACGTCGTTACCCGCAACGTCGCACGCCTCGCCGCGCTCCCCGCCGACGCGAGGCGAACCACCGAGCGCAGTGCCCTCCGTCCTGATGACGCCCGCGAGCTCCTCGGCGTGATCCGTCACGAACGCAACGGTGCCATGTGGGGCCTCTCGCTCCGACTTGGTCTCCGCCCCGGCGAAGCGGCCGGCCTTCATTGGGAAGACATCGATCTCGCCAGCACCCCTCCGACCGTCAACGTCACCCGAGGTCTGCAGCGTACGCGCGGCACTGTCAACGTCTCCGACAACCTCAAGACGTCCAAGGCGAAGCGCACGATCGAGCTTCCATCGGACCTCGTCAACTGGCTCGCCGACCATCGTCGGCAACAAGCGGCGGAGCGTCTCGCCTCGTCACACTGGGAGGACGATCGTCTCGTCTTCGCATCGCCGAATGGCCGCGTCGTCGATCCCGCCCGAGCGCGCCGACGTCTTGCTGCGATCTGTGCCAAAGCCGACATCCCCGTAGTGACGCCCAATGAACTCCGGCACTCGTGCGCGTCGCTGCTGTCGGATGATGGGGTCCCGATCGAACGAATTGCAGACCTCCTCGGTCATACGACCACGAGGATGGTGGAGCAGACCTATCGACACCGTGTCCGCCCGGTCATCGACGTAGCGGCCCGCAACGATTGGCTGGAGAACGTGCGATAGCTGCGGTGCCTGTCGCCCGTGTCGCAGCAGTGGCGGGACTGGCGAAGGTCAGTCATTCGGGGGTGGACTCGGAATGTATGGAGATGAGCTCGATCCCTTAGTCGGGAAGCCCGGCCAGGTCGTAGACCAAGGCGAGGAGTTCGATGTCCTCGCACGAGGTCTCTCCAGCGACGGCCAAGAGTCCGACCTCGATCTGCTGGAGCAACTCACCGATGATCTCCAGCCGTTCCTGGGTGACAGATCGTCCAGCAGCACGATGCCCTCGTCCGGTCCGGTTTCGTCCTGGGTGCTTGTCATGATCTGGTTCCTCTCGTTCGAGGCTTGCGGTTACGCGGCCGGCTCGGGCGGGAGGGGAGGTTCGGGCGCCGGCGGCTTCGGCCCCGGTGCAGTCGGCACCGCTGCTCCCCTGCCGCTCCACTCGTCGATCAGCGTCAGGCCTCGTTCAGCCCGGCGGTCGGTGCCCGCGAGGGCCGGGTGCCCGCGTCGGCGGAGGCGTTCTTCGACGAGGTTGATCACGTTCGAGGGCTGGTTGCTGGTCGTTGCGAGGTGCAACGCACCGGC
>NZZV01000120.1 GCA_002698945.1 Acidimicrobiaceae bacterium | reverse complement strand
GGGTCGGGTGATCTCCCGAAACACCTCGGCTGCGCCTCGGCGTTCCGTCCGACACCCGACCCCCGTCGACCGCGGTCAGGTCAGGTCGTCGGCGGAGGCGGGGGTGACGCCGAGGTCCGCCATGGCGGCGGTGTAGGCGTCGTAGGCGGTGCGCGCCTCGCCGTGGCGGCCTGCTCCGTGCAGCGCGCTCACCAGCGCGGTGTGGGCGCGCTCGTCGTAGCGGTCGCTGTCGAGCAGACGCCGGGCGACACGATCGATCGTGGTGGCGTCGTCGCATGCGGACGCCGTCGCCAGGACCCGATGGGCGGCCTCGACGAACCGGGCGCGCAGGGACTCGCGCAACGGCGCCGTCCAGTCGTCGTACCGGTCGTCGGGCAGGAACTCGCCGGGATACTGCTCGACGATCGCGACGTCGTCGGTCAGCCGCTTCCACCGCACCAGGTCGACGTCCACGGCGTCGAGGTCGAGCCGAACCGACGACCGGTCGGCGATCACCGCGCCGCGGAGCACGCGCCGGACGGCAGACAGCTGCACCGAGAGTCGGGCGTTGAGCCGGTCGGACAGCTCGTCGGGCCACAGCAGTTCGATCAACTCGTCGCGGGTGACCGGCCAGCCCTCGGCGGCGACGAGCCGCTTGAGGAGGGTGCGGGCGCGGCGCGAACCCCACTCGCTCGTCGCGATCGGCTCACCGCCGTCGAGCACCTCGAACACCCCGAGGGTCCGGATCTCGACGGTGCCGGTGCGGACGGGAGCCCGCTCGCGCACCGTGCCGGTCGTGAACCGTTCGATCGCCGCCGCGATCGGTTCGAGGTCGCCCGCGTACGTGTAGTGGTCGTCGCCGTCGACCTCGACGAACTCGACGTCGGCGCCCGCGTCGACGAGCAGGTCGTACGTCTCGCGGGCACGCTCGATCGACACCGCGACGTCGCCGCGTCGGTGCACGATCAGAACCGGACACTGCACCTGCGGCAGCACCTCGCGGGCGTCCATGTCGGCGCTGAGGTCCATCAGCGTCTCGAGTGAGTCGCGGTTCGCCGCCTGGCGTTCGTACGTCGGCCACCATGCGCTGAAGTCGGGATCGGCCGCCAGGCTCGGCGAGAAGTGCCGCAGGGTGATCGAGTCGGGCGTGCCCCAGCCGGCGACGAACCGGCGGAACTCGTCGCTGCGTTCGGAGGTCCGGCGGCGCTGACGGTCGTCGTCGGAGAGGAGCGAGGCGCCCGTGCCCTCGAGGATGAGGCCGTCGACACGATCGGGGTAGGTGGCTGCGAACATGACCGCCATCGGTCCGCCTTCGGACAGGCCGTGGATGTAGGCGCGGTCGACGCCGGCGTGGTCCATCACCGCGGTGAGTTCGTCAACGCGTTCGTCGAGTCCCGGGATGTCGAGGCTCCGATCCGACATGCCGGTGCCGCGCTTGTCGAAGGCGATCTGCCGGCTGAAGGCGGCGTAGCGTTCGAACATCCGCCGGATGACGGGCGAGTTCCACGCCAGCTCGACGTTCTGTGCCATCGGCGGGACCGCGCAGATCGTCGCCGGACCCTCGCCGTACACCATGTACGCGATCGTCGAGTTCGTCGCCCGGGCGAACCGGATTTCCGGCGTGATCATGTCGCCCACAGTCCACCACATCGGGCCGGAGTCGGGTCAGGTGTCGGAGGGAACGGCGACGGAGTGGAAGCGGGTCGGGTGTCGGAGGGAACGGCGACGGAGAGGAAGCGGGTCGGGTGTCGCAGGGAACGGCGACGGAGAGGAAGCGGGTCGGGTGTCGGAGGGAACGGCGACGGAGAGGAAGCGGGTCGGGTGTCGCAGGGAACGGCGACGGAGTCGACGTTTCCGGAGGTCACCCGACTCCGGTGACGACGGTGCGCGTGATCGCCGGGTCGGGTGATCTCCCGAAACACCTCGGCTGCGCCTCGGCGTTCCGTCCGACACCCGACCCGACTGATCAGTGGTCGCCGCCGACGACGGTGCCGAGCACCTCGATGTCCTTCAGCGCCATCGGGTCGACATCGTGCGGGTCGTCGGCGAGGGCGACGAAGTCGGCGAGCTTGCCGGCCTCGATCGTGCCGAGTTCGTGGTCGAGGCGGAGCTGGTGGGCGGCGTCGACGGTCACCGCCCGCAGCGCCCGATCCACGCCGATGCACTCGTGCGGCCCCAGCACCTCCCCGGTCGACATCACCCGGTTGACCGCGCACCACATCGTGTGCAGCGAACCGAGCGGGGTGACCGACGCGTCGGAGTGGATGCTGTACCGCACGCCTTCCCGATCGGCGGTGGCGCAGGCGTCCATGCGCGCGGCCCGGTCGGGGCCGACGGTGATCGAGCGGTGTTGCTCGCCCCAGTAGAAGATGTGGTTCGAGAAGATGTTGGCGCACATGCCGAGCGCAGCCATCCGTCGGTACTGGGCGGCACTGGTGAGCTGGGTGTGTTGGGCGGTGTGGCGATGGTCGAGCCACGAGTGGTTGCTGGTCGACTCCTCGGCGGTGTCGAGCAGCAGGTCGACCGCCTCGTCGCCGTTGACGTGTGTGTGCACGGTGATGTGATGTCGGTGGAACGCGTCGAACCATCCGGCGAACTGTTCGGGTGCCAGCAGCCAGAGACCGTTCGGTCGCGGGTTGCCGTCCGCGTCGGGGAGATAGCCCGGCGGGTTGAGGCGGGCGGTGAACCCCTGGATCGAACCGTCCAGGATCATCTTCACGAGCCCGAAGCGCGCCTTGGGTGTCGACATCTCGCGCAACGCCAGCACCCACTGCGCCGCCTCGTCGCCGTCGGTGATGCCGCCGGACCCCGGGTTGAACAGTGGGACCAGTCGCGCCGGAAAGCCGTCGGCGGACGACACGTCGATCCAACGTTGCGCGTCGTCGTCGCTGCGGATCGGTGAAGCGCCGAGCTCGGTCACTGTCGTGCAGCCGACCACGCGAGCGATGCGGGCGAAGCGGTCGAGCGCCGCCGGGTCGCGCATCGCTCCGAACAGCGCGCCCATCTCGCGCCGGGCGAGCGACATCGCGGCGAGTTCCTGCAGCTCACCGATCGGCTTGCCGGCACCGTCGGTCGGGACCCCTTCGAGGTCGATCCCGTCGGCGAAGCCCTCGCGTTCCATCAACGCGGTGTTGACCGTGACGAGGTGCAGGCTGGCATGGACGACGCAGATCGGTCGCGTGGTCGACACCGTGTCGAGGTGCTTCGCAGCGAGGCGTTCGTCGGGGAAGTAGATCGGGTCGAAGCCCCACACGATCAGCGACTCGTCGGGGTCGCCCAGGTCGGCGTCGAGGCGGCGGAGGAGGTCGATCAACTCGTCGAAGGTGCGACACCCGGGCCGCTCGACTCCGTCGGGTCCGGTGCGGGGGAAGTAGCCGGCGTACTCCCATGCCCAGACCGCTCCCTCCAGCGAGTGCGAGTGCGCCTCGACGAAACCGGGCAGCAGGACGGCGTCCGCGAAGGTGTCGTCGATCGGCAGCGACCCCCACGCCGACGTCAGTTCGTCGACGCTGCCGACGGCGAGGATCCGGTCGCCGCGGACCGCGACCGCCTCGGCGGTCGGCAGCGCCGGGTCGAGCGTGACGACGCGCCGGGCACGAAAGATCGTGTCCTGTTCCCCCATGGCGCCACTCTCCCAGGTCGGTTGGGGTCAGACCTCATCCGACGGGTCGACTCGCACCACCTCGTCGGTGATGTCGGATGAGGTCTGACCCCAACCGACGGTTGTTTAGGCTCTCGGTCATGATCCCCTCGCTCGATCTGTCGCGACCGTTGGAGGAGCTCGGGCCCGAACTCGACGCCGCACTGCGTGAGGTCGGGTTCGTGACGGTCCGCCACCACGGCGTGCCCGACGACGTCCGCGACCGCTACTTCGACGCCATCCGCGCCTTTTTCGACCTACCCCTCGCCGCCAAGGAGGCGATCGCGATCGGCAACTCGCCGTGCCACCGCGGCTACGTCGGCATCGGCACCGAGTCGCTCGACGGGGCGCTCGGCAACGCCGACGACGCGATCGGCACTGCGGCGGCGGGTGATCTGAAAGAAACTCTCGACACCGGCATCGACCACGGTCCCGATCATCCGGAGGTCGTCGCGGGCACACCGCTCCACGGTCCGAACCAGTGGCCGGACCTTCCCGGCTTCCGCGCTGCGGTCGAGGCGTACCGAGCCGCGATCATCGCGGTGTCGGAACGCATGCACCGTGTCATGGCGGTCGGCCTCGGATTGGAGGCCGACTACTTCGACGAGCTCCCCGGCGACGCGATGTACCACCTTCGGCTGATCCACTACCCGCCCCAGTCGCGGGCGACGCCGGCACCGGGGCAGTGGGGTTGCGGCGCCCACACCGACTACGGCACCTTGACCGTGCTCGCCGACGACGGCGTCGGCGGGTTGCAGGTGCAGATGCGCTCGGGCGACTGGGTCGACGTGACGGTCCCACCCGGCGAACTGGTGGTCAACATCGGTGATCTGATGGCGATCTGGACCAACGACCGATGGGTGTCGAACCCGCACCGTGTGGTCAATCCACCCGGGCTCGACCGGTACTCCTCGCCGCTGTTCGTCGAGCCGCCGTTCCACCTACGCGTCGAGCCCCTGCCGACCTGTCTCGGCGCCGACGTGCACGCCCGGCACGAACCGGTCGTCGTCGGCGAGTATCTCCTCAGCCGGTTCGACGGCACGCACGCTTACCGCAATCCGTTGCTCGACGCCTGACCACGGTGTCGTGAGGTGACGTCGTGACGTGACGTCGTGAGGTGACGTCGTGAGGTGATGTCGTGGGTCGGCGCGGCGCCGGGTCGCGGTGACGGCCCGGCGGCGATGTCGCGCCTGACCGGTCGTCGGACCCGTCGGGCGGCAGTAGCGTCGGAGACTCATCCCTGTCCTCACCCCTCACGAGGAGCCGACCGATGGACCGAACCGAACTCCGCAGCGCACTGTTGCGTCTCGCGTCCAACCACCTCTGGACCTACGAATACCGCACCGCCGACCTGTTCGGTGCGCTGCCGACCGCCGCCCTCGACCAGCACCCGATGGTCGCCGTGCGAGCGTTGACCGACGAGCACCTCGCTGCGCTCGACGACGAGTTCGTCGCCGCGGTCGCCGAACGCGTCGCCGTCCTCGATGCCGTCGAGGCGACGGCGGTCACGGCGCCCGACGTCGTGTACTACTCGCCCGAGTTCGGCATCACCGAGGTCGTGCCGCAGTACTCGGGCGGTCTCGGCATCCTCGCCGGCGATCACCTCAAGTCGGCGAGCGACCTCGACGTGAACCTCGGCGCGGTCGGCCTCTTCTATCGGCACGGCTTCTTCCGTCAATACCTCGACGGGGCCCGTCAGGCCGAGCGGATCGAGACCTATGACGCCGCGGACTTCGGCTTCGACGACACCGGCATCGCCGTCGAGATCCCGATCGCCGACCGTGTCGTCGCGGCCAAGGTGTGGAAGATGAGCGTCGGACGGGTGCCGCTGCTGCTCCTCGACACCGACATCGAGCCGAACTCGGCCCACGATCGTGCGATCACCGACCAGCTCTACGGTGGCGACCGTCTGCACCGGCTCGAACAAGAACTGGTGCTGGGAGTCGGCGGCGCCCGCGCCGTCGAGGCGATGGGATGGTCGCCCGGGGTGCACCACTCGAACGAAGGTCACGCCGGTTTCCTCGCGCTGGAGCTGCTCGACCGTGCTCGCCGCGACGGTGCCGGGTCGATCGCCGAGGCGGTCGAGGCGGTGCGTCCGCACGTGCTGTTCACGACCCACACGCCGGTGCCGGCGGGCATCGACCGGTTCGAACACGGTCTGATCGGGCCGCACCTCCAACCGTGGACGGAGACGTGGGGCGACTCGCTGACCGATCTGTTCGCGCTCGGTCCCGACCCCGACGATGCCTCCACGTTCAACATGGCGGCGCTGTGCCTGCAGGTCGCGTCGCGGGCGAACGGGGTGTCGAAGTTGCACGGTGAGGTGAGCCGCGACCTGTTCGCCGACGTGCCGGGCGGCGCCGGCATCGTCTCGGTCACGAACGGGGTGCACGCCCGCACGTGGGTCAGCCCCACCCTGCAAGATCTGTTCGACGCGCGACTCGGGACCGACTGGGCGCTCGGACACACCGCGGCGTGGAGTCGCATCGACGACGTCGAGTCCGAGGCGATCGTGGCCGCTCGCGCCGCCGACAAAGCTCCCCTCGTCGATCTGCTCGCCGAGCGGGTGGGCGCGAAGCTCGACCCCGACGCGTTGGTGATCGGCTTCGCCCGTCGGTTCGCCACCTACAAGCGTGCCGACCTGCTCCTGCGGCACCCTCACGTGTTGGCCGCGCTGCTCGCCGACGACGACCGTCCGATCCACCTCCTGTTCGCCGGTAAGGCGCACCCGGCCGATCAGCCCGGCAAGGCGCTGATCCGACAGATCGTGGCGTACGGGGCGACGCCGGAGGCGAACGGCCGGTTCTCGTTCATCCCCGACTACGACATCGGTGTGGCGCAGGCGCTCTACCACGGCTGCGACGTCTGGCTCAACAATCCGGTCCGGCCGCGCGAGGCGTCGGGCACGAGCGGCGAGAAGGCGGCGTTGAACGGCGGGCTCAACTGCTCGATCCTCGACGGCTGGTGGGCGGAGATGTCCGACGGCCGCAACGGTTGGGACATCCCGACCTCCGACGCCACCGACGACGCCGCCCGCGACATGGAAGAGTCGGCGTCGGCGCTGGCTCTGCTCGGAGAGATCGCCGACGAGTTCCACGCCGATGGCGTCGGCCGACCCTCCGAGGCATGGGTCGAGCGGATGCGGCACAACTGGCGCACCCTCGGACCCCGCGTCACCTCGGCCCGCATGGTCGCCGACTACGACAACGAGCTCTACCAGCCCATGCTCCGAGCCCTGACCTGACCCCGCCCGACCGCCCCACGTCGCCCGGCCCATTTTGTGGAAGCGATCATGCCCGCCGCGGTCAGGATCGCTGCCACAGCGTGGGCACCGGAATTCTGTGGAAGCGACGACGCCCTCCTGTCGGCATGATCGCTTCCACAGAATTCGGATACACCGCATCGAGCGAAGGGTGGGCCGACGTCGGCGATCGATCCGACCGTTCAGCCGGCTGTGTCGTCGGTCGGACCGGAGCCGAGCCCGGAGCCGAGCGGCGCCCGCTGAGCGATCAGCCAGCGAACTCGTCTCGTCGTGAGTGCGTAGTGGGCGGCGATGGCGACCAGCAGGCACGCGCCGACCACCACCCGACCGACGACGATGGTGAACACCCCGGCGAACACGAGCACATCGAACTCGATCACCAGCCGGACGATGCCGGCGACGGCGACAGGGGCATCCTGGCCGGCGCTGGCATCGCCCGGCACCCGGAACGACGCCCACGTGGTGGCGGCGACGACCGGGAGTCCGATCGCGAGAATCCACCCCCACGTGTCGCCGCCTACCTCCCAACCGACGACCGCCCAGCACGCGAGCGCTGCCAGTTCGATCAGGAACCGGAAGCCCGCCTGGGTCGGTGAGAGCTCGGAACCGTTGCCGGACGCGGTGGTGTCCACCTGCCCGAGCCTGCCACACGATGTGGATCGCCGGATGCGTCGAGGCACCCTCCCCAGCAGTGTGGCGCTCGATCCGTCGTCACATCCGCACATTCGCGGTGGTCGGTCGGACCGACGAGAGCGAGCGATAGTCTCCGCTGGTCCGGCGTCGTGCGCCGGCACGATCATCGACACACCGACCCACCCATCCACGACTCACCAATCCACGACCACTCGCTGGAGGATCTCATGGCCGGAGGCCTCGTCGGCCTGCTCGACGACATCGCATCGCTCGCGAAGCTCGCGGCGGCATCGGTCGACGATGTCGGCGCCGCTGCCGGACGCGCCAGCGCGAAGGCGGCGGGCGTGGTGGTCGACGACACGGCGGTGACGCCGGCCTACGTGCAGGGTCTCGCCGCCGAGCGCGAGCTGCCGATCATCAAGCGGATCGCGACGGGTTCGCTCCGCAACAAGGTGCTGTTCATCCTGCCGGCGGCGCTGTTGCTCAGCGAGTTCGTACCGTTGCTGGTCGAGATCATCTTGATGTTCGGCGGTTCGTTCCTCGCCTACGAGGGTGCCCACAAGGTGCACCACAAGTTCTTCGCGCACGGCGAGCACGACGAGGTCCCCGCTGCGGTGAAGGGTCCCGAGGCGGAGAACGAGACCATTCGTGGCGCGATCCGTACCGACTTCATCCTGTCGGCGGAGATCATGGTGATCGCCCTCAAGGAAGTCATCGACGAGGGGTTCTGGTCACGTGCGGTGATCCTCCTCGTCGTCGCGGTGCTGATCACCGTCATCGTGTACGGCGTGGTGGCGCTGATCGTGAAGATGGACGACATCGGTCTCCGGCTCGTCGAGACCGGTGACGATCGCGCCGCCCGGATCGGTCGGATGCTGGTGAACGGCATGCCGAAGGTGTTGGCGGTGCTGTCGGTCGTCGGCACCGCAGCGATGTTGTGGGTCGGTGGCCACATCCTCCTGGTCGGCGCCGACGAACTCGGTTGGCACGCTCCGTACGACTTCGTGCACCGGCTCGAAGACGGCGTCCACGACATCGGTGGCGTGGGCGGAGTGCTGGCCTGGACGGTGAACACTGCGGTGTCGGCCGTCGTCGGACTCGTGGTCGGCTTCCTGATCGTCGGGGTCGTGCTCGCCGTGCAACGCTTCCGCGGCGCTCCCGCCCACTGACACCGACGGACGTCACCGACGGACGTCAGCGACGTCGACGTCACTCGCCTCGGCGGGAGAGTTGCGCTACGGTGGGCGGCCACACGACCACACGATCGACAACACCCAGGTGGTGCCGAAGCACGTCGACCAATCGGGGGGCGCCGATGACGACAGCGAGCAATGGGAGAGTCCCCGCTGCTGGTCGTCTCACGGGCGAGCTGCCGGCGATCCCGGGGGTCGACGAGAGCCTCGATCCGAGGATGGCCGACCCGGGTCTGTACCGAGCCGGTCGGCTCCGGGCGTGGTGGTCGAAGGCGCTCGACCCCGTCGAACTCTCGTCGAGTCGGAGTCAGTGGACCTGGCGACCCGCGGTGGCGTTGGCGATCTGGTACATCGCTGCCGGATCGCTGTGGATCGTGCTGTCGTCGTTGCTCGTCGCCGATTCGGATTCGGCGACGCCCGAGATCGTGAAGGGACTGGGATTCGTCGTGGTGACCGGCGGGCTGCTGGGAGCACTCCTGTTGCAGTACGGCGAACGGGCGCGGCGCTCGGCCGACCGTCTACGGCAGCTGATCGAGTCGGCCGGCGATCTGACGTTTCGCTACCGCATCTGGCCGACCGTCGGGTTCGAGTACATCTCGTCCGACGTCGAGCAGTGGATGGGCCTCAGGGCCGACGACTACTACGAGCAGCCGGACATCTTCGTTCGCCACGTCCACCCCGACGACCGGCTTCGCTTCAGCCAGATGTTGGCGTCGGCCGACAGCCGCGAGCCGGTGTTGATTCGATGGGTCGGCCCCGACGGTCGCGTCTTCCACTCGATGATCGATGTCCGGGCGGTCGTCGACCGGCAGGGCCGGGTCGTTGCGATCGACGGTCGGATCCGTGACGTCACCGATCTCCGTCTGGATCGTGCCGAGTCGGCGGTCGAAGCCGCTGCGCTCGACCGGCTGGTCCGCGGCGAGGACGTGACCCGGGCGATCGAGGAGGCGTGCGGCGATCTCGTCGAACTGATGGGTGTCGAGATCGCGGCGGTCGGCCTGCCGTCGCCCGATGGCTCGATCGACCTGTTCTGTGCCGCCGGCGACACCCAGGTGCTCGACGGGATCCGATTGCGGTGGGACGAGGGTCCGCTCGCCGAGGGCCCGACCGGACGGTGCGTCCGCGAGCGCGAGCCGGTCGTCATGTCGACCACGGCGCCGGGATTCAGTGCGTGGCGGCACCTCGTGAGGGACTCGGGCGCCACGGCCTGCCTCGCCATCCCGATCATCCGTCACGATCGTGTGATCGCCACGCTCACGCTGTGGTCGCGGTTCGGGAACCCGTTCGATCCCCGCAACGTCGACCGGTTCGATCGCATCGCTCGCCGGCTGGGGCTGGTCCTCGCCGAACTTGTCGACCACCGGACGTCGAACGGCGATGGAGCGACCGGCCGCGCCAGGGCTGCGGCGCCGGCAGCGCCGTCGCTCGACGTGCGCGGTGCTCTCGACGACGGACGGATCGAGCCGTGGTGGCAGCCGCAGGTCGACGCGGAGGGCCGCATCGTCGCGCTCGAAATGCTGATTCGTCTGCGGGGCGACGACGGCGAGATCGTCGCCCCGAACGTCGTCATCCCCGCCGCGGAGGCGCTCGGGTTGATGCCGGCGGTCGGCCGTGCCACCCGGAGTCTGGCCGTCGAGCAGGCCGTACCGTGGCTGGAGGCCGGACTCGATCGGATCTGCGTGAACGCGTCAGTGGGCGAGCTGATGAGCCCCGGCTTCGTCGACCACCTGAAGGATCTCGTCAACCGTCACGATGTGCGCCCGGCTCAGATCGAGATCGAGTTGGTCGAGACCGCACCGCTCGAGGCAGCGGCGCAGCGGGTGCTGTACCGGTTGGTCGACCAAGGGTTCCGGTTGGCGGTCGACGACTACGGGTCGGGGTGGGCGTCGCTCAGCCACCTGTCGCGCCTGCCGGCTCGGGTCATCAAGGTCGACCGGGTGTTCATCCGCGATGTCGTCGACTCCGCTCGCGCGCATGCGCTCGTGAAGTCGACGATCGACCTCGGACGGACGCTCGACCTCGTCACCGTGGCCGAAGGGGTCGAGACGGCCGCGCAGGCAGCGCTGCTGATCGAGCTGGGTTGCGACCTGATGCAGGGGTTCCTGTTCTCGCCGCCGGCGGCCGGGTCCCACATCGACGCCATGTTGCGCAGCGACGACCGTCCGTTCTGGCCGATCATCGCGTCGAGCGTGCGACCGACCGCAACGGCCCGGCCTGGTTGACCGCCGCTGACTGATGGTCAGCGGCGTCGGAGGACCAGGGTGCGCTCGACCCCGAACAGTCGGTTGACGCGGCGGGCGCCTGGGGTGAACCACTGGTCGACGTCGCGCGGGTGCATCAGGACGGGTTGGTGGACGTCGACCCGCTCGCCGTCGTGGACGATCGTCGCCTCGCGGTGGTGCAGGACGTTGCGGACCCAGTCGGCCTGTGTGCCGTACGGGAGGACGACGACGAACCCGTCGTCGGTCGGGATCGCGTCGATCGGGGTTTCGTACTCGGTGCCACTGGAGCGCCCTCGGTGGACGACCTTCGACACGCCGGCACCGGGCTCGCCCGCGGTGCGGATCGCCTGCCGGTTCCAGAACCGCTTGTTGACGTTCCGCACGCCGCGCAGCACCGTCGGGTTCTGCGTCCGGATCCCGAACAGCAACACCCCGAACAGCACACCCCCCACAACCACCACGCCGACGACTCCCCGCACCAAAAACTTCACCCCCGAGAACCTAACGGACAGATGGTGTCGGATACCTCCTGTCCACCGAGCCTGCTGGACAACTCGAGCCGGACAGGAGGTATCCGACACCATCTGTCGGTCACAGGAGGGGCATGAGTTTGGTGGCGACGTCGTGGGCGACGGTTTCTTTCTCCGCGAGGGGTGGGAGGATGACGATCTGGTCGAGTCCGGCTGCGTCGAGATCGGAGATGCGGGTCGCCAGCTCGGCCGGGGTGCCGACCAGACACGAGCGGTCGATGAGGTCGGCGGTGAGGAACCGCTCCTCCTCGGGCAGCACCCAGCAGTTGTGACCGAGGTGCACCCGCTGGTGACGAACCTCGGGCGGCGTCTGTTCGACCTGTTCGACGTAGTCGGACCAGAAGTCGACCATGTGCGCCGGCGGTCGACGGCCGAACTGCGCGTACTGGTCGTACGCGTAGTGCACCCCGGCGATCGCGAACGCACCCGCCTGGCGCCGGACCCGTTCGCTGTCGTGAGGCTCGCCCTCGTCGGTGACGACGATCGTCGTCAGGTTCGCGAACGAGAACTCCTCGCGCGGTCGGTCGATGCGGTTCCGGAGCGCCGCGACCACCTCGGGGTCGGCGGGTGCCGAACTGATCAGACCGTCGCCGTGCTCCGCGGCGAGCTGCAGCGATCGTGGCCCGAACGCCGACACGTGGAGCGGGATGCGCGGCTCGAACCGAACGAAGCCGCGGTCGGGCATCAGATAACGGACCGGCGTGTCGGCACCGCGGAAGTGCACGGTCGTCTCGTCACCGTCGAGGAGCGATCGCAGCTCGCCGAGGTAGCGGTCGAACTCGGCGATCGGCATCGGCTTGTGGCCCATGATCCGCATCGCGGTGTTGCCCGATCCGATCCCGCAGAACACGCGCCCGGGCGCCAATTCGTTGATCGTGGCGAGGGCGGCCGCGGTGACCGACGACGGGCGTGTGCCGGCCACGGCCACGCCGGTGCCGAGTCGCATCGTCGTCGTGCGCTCGGCGGCGAGCGCGAGCATCGCGTAGACGTCCGACCAGATCATCTGACTGTCGGCCATCCAGCAGTGCGAGAACCCGAGCCGCTCCGCCTCCACCACGTACCCCAGGTCGCTCGGTCGCGACGCCACACAGATCCCGAACTCCATCCGGCGAGTGTCGCGCACGGGCACCGCCGGTGCCCTGTGGTGTCGCGGGGCTTCCCTCACGCATGTCGCGGGCCTTTGCTCTCGGTGGGTGATGGGCGGCCGGGTTTGGGGTATCGGGGTTGGTTGTCTTTGT
>NZZV01000119.1 GCA_002698945.1 Acidimicrobiaceae bacterium | reverse complement strand
TCACCGGGCGACCTGCTCGCCATCACCGTCCACGTCGACGCACCGACCGGTGGCGCCGACGAGTCGCTCGCGGCCGACATCACGATCGAGCGCCTCGACGTCGAGCCGACCGCGTCCGACGACCTCATCGCGGCGGTGCGCGCCGCCTACGACGAGTGGGTCGCCGAACCGTGGTTGCCGGTGACCGGCGACGAGTTCGTGATGTGGCTGTGTGCGCGCCGCCCCGAGGTGCTCGACGCCACGCCGCCTCCCCTCACCGAGCTGTGTGAGGCCGTCGGACTCGAACGTCTCAACGGCGTCGTCGCGCACGACGACTCGGTGTGGCGGGCCGATCTGCAACGTCGTCGCCACTTCACCATCCACTCAGCGGTCGACGACCCCGACGACCGTGCCGTGCTCGTCGGGGCGGTCGACCTGCTCGACGATCCGGAGTCGTCGGCAGACGACATCGCGCCGGCCCTCGCCGCCTGTCACGACGCGCACCTGATCGACCTCCTCGCCGACGTCCTCGTCCCGCACGGGCTCGACCCGGACGCCGAACACGACCCGGACCTCGTCGACACTCCGGCGCACGTGTTCCACCTCGTCCGCCGGGCCCTCGACGCCGCCCGCCGATCGAAGGACGTCGCTGCGGCCGAGTACCTGGCGACCGTGCTGTGGGAGCGAGCGGCCGATCCGATCGCCGCCGAGCGGCACCTCGCTCGTGCCCTCGACACGGGGTCGGGGCTCGGGCCCGCGATCGAGCGAATGGGGTGGTACCGGTTCGATCGTGGTGACGCCCGCGGCGCCATGAAGTGGTGGCGACAACTCGAGGAACTCCCGACGGCCGCGGAGTCGATCGAGTCGTACCTCGAACCGTCGAGCGGGCCGAAGCTCGGCCGCAACGATCCCTGCTGGTGCGGCTCGGGGCGCAAGTTCAAGCAGTGCCACCAGAAGGTGGTCGACCTGCCCGCTCTGCCCGACCGCGTGCGGTGGTTGTCGGCCAAGAGCGCGGCGTGGATCGACCATGCCCACCCGGACGTTCGCGCGACCGTCGTCGACCTCGGCGCCGTGCGCGCGACGGGACGCGTCGACGTCGTGCTCGCCGATCTCTTGGACGAGTTACCGCCCGATCAGGTGGGGGCGATGTTCGAAGCCGCCTTCGACGACCCGATCGTGCTCGACGCGGCGCTGCACGAGGGCGGTTGGTTCGATGTGTTCGTCCGCGAGCGGGCCCCACTGCTCCCCGACGACGAGCAGCTCCTGGTCGCCGCGTGGCAGACCGCCGAGCGGAGCGTGCACGAGGTCGTCGCTTTCGAGCACGGAGCGAACATCACCTTGCGCGACCTGGCCACCGGTGACGTGGTCGAGGTTCGTGAGCGCACCCTGAGCAAGACGGTCAGTGAGCGGGAGCTCTACTGCGCGCGTGTGGTTCCCGACGGTGCGGGCAACCAGATCCTCGGTGGCGTCTTCCCGGTGCGTCCCGGCAAGGAGCAGGCGGTACTCGAGCTGTGTCGGGTCCGCGACGCCCGCTTCCTGTGCGCCTGGGTCGGCCAGCTCTACGGTCCACCCACGATCGAGTCGACCCCAGGCTTGATCGATTCGATGTTCGACTTCGAACAGGTGCAGGCCGTCATCGAGCGTCTCGGTGAAGGCGCGGATCAGGACGCGATCGACGCCGCGATGCGCACCGAGTTCGGTCGGCAGGCGATGGCCGTGTGGCTCGACGAGGAGGTGCCGGCCCTCGGCGGGGTGACGCCGCGGGAGGCGGCCGCCGATCCGACACGCCGCGATCAACTCGAGCGGCTCCTGGCCGAGCTCCGACGGAACCAGGAACGGAGCAGTGCAGCCGATGGCGGACTCGATCCGTTGTACGACGTCGACGAACTCCGTCGCGAACTCGGCCTCGACTGAGGCGACGCAGCCGCAGCGGGTCGGCTCCGTCGCATTGCTGTGAAATACCGTCACCATCGCGGCGATAGGGGCTCGGTGACGTATCTGATGGTCGGTCGGCCCCTCTGTTCGATCAGGCCCCCGCATCGAGCGTGGACCCGACCCGACAGGAGGGGCAATGTCCGAGGAGTATCTCCACGACGAGCGGCTGTATCGCGAACGAGACGCGGGCGGCAACGTCACCGTGCTGCGACCGGCCGAGCGTGCTCGACCGACCGCAGCACAGTTGCCGCAGCAGGCAGCCGCCGAGTTCTTGACCACGCACGCGAACCAGCTGGACATCCAGGCTGGTTGGCTCGACGGCGGCGTCACCGCCTTCGTCGACGGCGACGACCTCCCCGACGACGACGAGATCGCGTTGGTGTTCGACACCGAGCAGCGCCAGTTCGACACGACGACCGTCGCGTTCCAGCAGACGTGGAACGGCATCCCGGTCTGGCGTTCGGGCACGACCGTCACGATGAAGCAGGAGCCGGCGCGGGTGACCGGCGTCCGGAACTCGACCTACCCCGACATCGCGGTCGACCGACCCACCCTGGCGAAGTTGCGCGCCAACGTGACCGGTCGCCGTGGACTCGCCGCCAAGGGTCTCGGCCTGGGCGAGGCGCCGGTGCTGGCCGCCGACGTCGATCCGGCCGCCCGGGTCGCGACCCACCACGTCGACTCGAAGGACGGTCGTGTCCACATCATCAGCAACCGCGTCGTGGTCTACCGCTACGACGCCGACCGGCGGACGACGGACGTCCGAGTATCCGACGACGCGACCCCGGTCGCGACGACCCACGCCGGCAACCATGTTCACGGCCACGACGTCGCCTTCCCGCTGCCGATCCCTGACGTCGACGGGGTCGAGGACGGTGCGTTCCGACTCTGTCGGGAGGTGATCTTCTCGATCCCGACGCCGCCACGCGGCAGGATCGTGTGGCTCGCGCTCGTCGACATCGACACGGGCGGCGTGCTGTTGCTGCGTCCGTTCACCGCGGACGTCGCCGGGATGGTGTTCGAGCGTGATCCCTTGACCCAGGGCGGCGCCGCGAACCCCGAGTCGAATCAGGCGACCCTCGACACGTTCCGGAGTTCGGTCACGTTGCTCGGGCTGACGGCACCGGCGGCGGGCGACGACCAGGAGCTGATCGGAGAGCACGTCGAGGTCGTCGACTTCGAGTTGTTCGACCACGATCCGCCGACCGAGCCGGTCGGCACGAACTTCAACTTCAACTCGCGGACGAACGACTTCGCCGCGGTCAACGCCTACGTCCACAACGACTGGTTCTTCCGGCTCGTCGTCGACCTCGGTTTCGACCGCGACGACTACTTCGGCAGCACCTCGTTCCCGCTCGACGTCGACCACCGCGGGCGGTTCGGGTCGACGGACGGGATCGAGATCAACGCGTCGTGTTCGGGCAACGGCATGAGCGGCATCGCCAACGTCGACTACGAACTGGCCTCGCTGACGGACACCGCGAACCCGATCGGACTCGCCGTCGACCGCCGGATCGTGCTGCACGAACTCGGGGGACACGGGATCCTGTATCCGCACGTCAACTGGGCCAACTTCGGGTTCTCGCACTCGGCGGGCGACAGCTTCGCCGCCGTGCTCTGCGACCCCGACTCGCAGGCCGCGGACCGTTTCCTCACGTTCCCGTTCGTCGGATCGATCATCACCCGCCGTCACGACCGGCCCGTCGGTGGCGGCTGGGGGTGGGGCGGCAGCAACGACGTCGGCGGCTACCCGAGCGAGTCGATCCTGTCGACCTCGCACTTCCGTCTGTACCGCAGCCTGGGTGGCGACGCCACCAACGTGAACACCCGTCGCTTCGCCGCACGGGTCGTCTCGTACCTCATGCTGCGAGCGGTCGGCACCCTGACACCGGCGACGAATCCCGACGATGCCACCGAATGGGTGCAGGCGATGCTCGACGCCGACGCCGGCGACTGGACAAGCGAGGGACTGGCCGGCGGTGCGTACGGCAAGGTGATTCGCTGGGCGTTCGAGAAGCAGGGTCTGTACCAGGCACCGGGTTCGCCCACACCGGTCGCGCAGGAGGGTGCGCCGCCCGCGGTCGACGTCTACATCGATGACGGCCGCCATGGCGAGTACCAGTACCAGCGGGTGCACTGGAACTGCCAGAACGTGTGGAACCGTCGCTTCGCCGACAACGGCACGGCGCAGGAGGAGCCGCTGCTCGGTCAGCCGAACTTCTGCTACGTCCGGGTGCGCAACCGGGGCACGGTCACGGCCGACAACGTCGTCGTGCGCGGCTTCCACTGCAACCCCGGTGCCGGGCTGACCTGGCCCGACGACTGGCAGGCGATGACGACGGCGAGCATCGACGCGCCCGACATCCCGCCCGGTGGCGAGGTGACGGTCGGGCCGTTCACGTGGACGCCGTCGCAGCCCGACCACGAGTGCCTGCTGATGGTGGCGACCGCCGACGGCGACCCGTCGAACATCGACGTGTTCGGTCCGGGCGAGTCGATCCCCGAGTGGCGCCTCGTCCCGCACGACAACAACATCGGGCAGCGCAACGTCCACCCGGTTCCCGCCGCCGGCGGCATCGCCGGGATCATGGCGGTCCTCGACGGTCGGGCGTTCACCGTGCGGAACCCGTTCGACCGGCGCGTGAAGCTGTCGATCACGACCGAGCTGCCGTCGGTGCTCGGCCGGCGTGACTGGCAGGTCGGATTCGCCAACCCGGGTGGCGGTGCGTTCAGCCTGGCTCCGGGTCAGTCGCGCAAGGTGACGCTGGCGGTCACGCCGGGTGCCGAGCCCACCGCGTCCGACGTGACGGCGGCCGGCGATCGTGCGGTGAACGTGTTCGTCGAAGCCGACGGGATCCTGATCGGTGGCATGTCGTACGAGCTCGATCCGACCCGGGCGCATCCGCTCCCACAGCCCCATCATCCGGGCAAGGGTGACGGCGGGACCGACTGCGACGACCCCTGCGCCGACACCGCCGAGGACCTGCTGCGCTGCATGCAGCTTCCCGGCCACCGTGTCGACCGGGTGCGGGTCCGCACGATCGGCGTCGACATCGACATCGACAACTGCTGAGCCGGGTGGGTGGCCCGGTCGGACCGAACCGACCGGGTCGTCCGTCTGGCCGTCAGGCTCGGGCGGGTGGCGGCGTGCTCGCCCGTGCCGCGTGGTATCGAGCGATCTTGTCGTGCAGGTACTGGCCGGCGAGGACAGGTTCGATGTCGGCGCCCGACCCCGGGCTCCTGCCCGGCAGCGGCTCGATCAGTGCATCGGCGTTCGGGCTGTGGAAGTAGGCGATGCTCGTCCGTCGGGGATACGGCGGCGGTCCGGGCGGCGTCACCACCCGGTGCCAGGTCGACTTCCAGTGTCCGCCGCTCCAGTACGACAGCATGTCGCCGGTGTTGACGTGGAACGCGCCGGGCACCGGCTGCACGTGGACCCACTCGCCGTGGTGGTCGCGGTCGTCGCGTAGTTGGAGGCCCGGAACACCGTCCGTGGCGAGCAGCGTGATCGTGCCGTAGTCGGTGTGGGCGCCGCCTCGGAACTGGTTGGGTGCAGGCTCGTGGTCGAGCGCGGGATATCGGTTGACGGTGATCGATGCCATCGGTCGGTCGATGAGCGGTGTGAAGTGGTCGGCCGGCAGATCGAGTGCCGTCGCCATCGAGGACAGGATCCGTCCGCTGAGCGCCTGCATCGCGGCGAGGTACCGGGCCCAGACCGTGCGCAGCCGTTCCGGCCGGGCGGGCCACAGGTTGGGCGGGAAGAACGCCGCCGCCTCGCGGTAGTACGGGGTGTCGGGAACCTCGTCGAGGCCGGCGTTGAACGTCTCGGCGAGGTCGGGCTCGGTGTCCTCGTCGTGGGCGTTCGCCTGGGCGGTCGATCCCAGGTACGAGTAGCCGCGGGCGTTCGACGCATCGGTGGGTGCGGCCAGCATCTTCTCCGCGACCGGGAGCGCGAAGAACTCGTCCGTGGCGTCGAACATGGCGGCGACGAGTGCGGGATCGATGCCATGGCCGGTCACGGCCATGAATCCCACTCGGTGCAGCGCGTCGTCGATCGCCGTCGCGACGTCGTCGTCGCCCGCGGTCAGGTCGATCAGTGGGACGTCGATCATGACGTCGACACCTCCTGGTGGTAGGTCCGGCGGTTCGCCGGGGTGCTCGTCATCGGGCGCTCGTCATGATCGGATCATCATCGAGACGTCGTCATCCGGTGTACACGGCGCGGACACGATCGTCGAGGTATGCGCCGGCGGTGACCGGTGGGTATTTGGGCGGATCGTCGGCCGAGGTGCAGCTCGGCAGGCACTCGACCAGTGCGTCGTAGTTGGGGTGGTGGAAGAAGGGGATCGACACCCGCGGGGTCGACCGCAGCTCGGCCGACGGCACGCGGACGCGGTGTTTGGTCGAGTTCCAGTGGTCGTTCGTCCATCGGGCCATGAGGTCACCGATGTTCACGACGAACGTGCCGGGGATGACCGGCACGTCGATCCAGCCTCCGGTGCGTCGGTCGACGACTTCCAACCCGCCGGTACCGTCCTGGTAGAGGATCGTGAGTGTCCCCCAGTCGGAGTGCGGGCCCTTCCGGTACTGGTCGGGGAGCGGCTCGTGATCGACGGCGGGGTAGTAGTTCGCGGTGAGGTTCGTGATGTGCTGGTCGATGGCCTCGTCGAACGTGCCCTCGTCGAGACCGAGTCCGAGTGCGAACAGCCGCATCAGATCGGCGGCGAGGGCTTCCATCACGCCGTAGTACTCGAGCCAGACCGCACGCAGCTCGGCCGGGCGATCGGGCCAGATATTCGGGATCCCGTAGCGGTCGGCGGCGTCACCGAGACCGGCGCCGTCAGCGACCCCCGGCTCGCCGAGGCGACTCATCGTGAACAACTCGCACACATCCGGGGCAGTGGCGACGTCTTCCCCGGCCGATACATAGCTGGGCACGCGGTAGAAGCCGCGCAGGCCCAGCGTGTCGGGCGCGCAGTCCCACCGTTGTTTCCAGTCGTCGGGCTGTCTGAACAGTTCGAGCGTCACGTCGTGCAGTCGTTGCACGAGTTCGGGATCGACGTCGTGTCCGGTGACGACGAGGAATCCGGACTCGCGGCACGCACGATCGATGTCGGCGGCGACCGCCGCTCTGGCGTCGGGATCGCCGGTGCGTGTCGGTGCGAGGTCGATGACCGGGATATAGGCGCCCGACGCTCCCACTGGGGTCTCGGGCGCGGTGGCGGCATCGGTCCTCACGCGAGGACACCTGTTCCGGTGGTGCAGGTCACAGGCCCCGATCGTACGACGCCGCAGCCAGGTCCTGATACCTGGCGTGTATCAGGAGCGTGAACACTCGGTGTCGGGTCGTGGTTCGTCCCACCCGGCGATCTCGCCGTGAGTATGTTCGGCCGGATGCATCCGCACGCCGGTTTCCGACCTCCCGTCCCCGAATGGGCGGCGGCGTCCCGGGAACCCGCACCGACATGAGCACCGACCAGTCGAACGCGTCGAACGGTGACGGCGACGTCGCCGGCATCGACATCGCCGGTGCGGTGCGTGCCCACCGTCTGGCGGCCGGACTCACGATGCGCGAGCTGGCGGCGCGAGCGGGCATGTCGCAGCCGTTCCTCAGCAACCTCGAGAACTCGCGCGCCATGCCGTCGATCGCCACGCTCTACCGAATCGCGAATGCGCTCGGCGTGAGCCCTCGCGAGTTCCTCCCCGAGGCCCGTACTCGTGTCCAGCTCGTTCGCCGCGGCGACGGTGCGATGGGCCCGGTCGGTGAGGAGCTGGGGTCAGCGATGACCCGCGTCGTGTCGGGCGCGCCCGGGCGGCTCGTCGAGGCACACACGTATCTCGCCGAGCCCGGCGCGTCGATGGGCGACTGGTTCGAGCACGACGGCGAGGATCTGCTGTACGTCATCGCCGGCTCGCTCCTCGTCGAGCTCGGTGACGGGCAGCGGTTCGAACTCGGTGTCGGCGACGTGCTGTGGTACGAGGGCAATCTCGCCCATCGCTGGTCGCCCGAGGGCGATGGGGCGACCGAGTTGCTCTGTGTCCACGCCCGTCCGAAATCCGCCCCGTCGGGGCACCGCTCGACGCTCGATCCGCCGGGGTGATGGTCAAGGTTCCGGCCCGCTCGTTCACGGCGGGGAAACACGCCGGAAACCCGTAGTGGCTACTGTCGGTCGGCGATGCCGATAACCACCATGAATCGCCCGCCTCGTTCCCGCCCGATCCGCCTCGCAGCGGCCGGTGTCGGCCTCGCGCTCGTGCTCGCTGCCTGCGGGGACGATGACGACGAGCCGGCCGCCGAGGAACCCGCCACCGAGGAACCCGCCACCGAGGAACCCGCCGCCGAAGAACCCGCCGCCGAGGAGCCCGCCGCCGAGGAGCCGGCGACGGACGGGTCCGCCGACGCGCCGAAGCTCGCCATCGTCTACAGCGCCGAATGGCAGGACGGATCGTGGGGCGAGTTCGCCTACGACGGTGCCAACGCCTTGCTCGAGCGCGGCGTCGTCAGCGACATCTCGCTCCAGGAGAACGTGCCGCCGGGTGCGGACGCCCAGAACGCGATGCGCGCCCTCGCCGACGACGGCTTCAACCCGATCATCGCCCACTCGTTCGACTACGGCGACGACGTCAAGACGGTCGCCGCCGACTATCCGGAGACGATCTTCGTGTACGCCGGTGGGTTCGGCGACGTGGCGGGCAACGTGGGCGACTACTCACAGCCGTTCTGGGAGCCCGCCTACCTGGAAGGGATCCTCGCAGCCGACGTCATGGACGGTGCTGTCGCCGGCGCCGGCGGCTTCGACATCCCGGTGTGTCGCGCCATGAAGAACGCGTTCCTCGCCGGTGCCCAGACGATCGACCCCGACACGGAGGGATCGTTCGTGGCGGTCGGTGACTGGTACGACGTGCAGCTCGCCAAGGAGGCCGCGCTGGCGCAGGCCGACGCCGGGGCGACGATGTTCATCGGCTGCGGTCAGGGTCCGACGTTCGGTCAGATCGAGGCCGCCAACGAGACCGGTGGCGTGGCGATGGGCTACGTCGGCGACATGAGCGAACTCGGTGAGTCGGTGCTCGCCTCGTTCACCTGGAACCTCGAGGCTGTCTTCGAGCTGATGGTCGAGGATGTGGTGGCCGGCAAGACCGAGGCGCAGTACTACGAGGTGCTCCTGGGCGACGGCGGCATGTCGGTCGTGATCAGCCCTGCATGGGAGGACCGCATCTCCGACGAGGGGATGGCGGCGTTCGACGCGGCGCTGGCGTCGATCGAGGACGGCTCCTTCACGGTGCCGTTCGACGCCGAGAGCTGACGTTCGAGTTGCCATGATCAGACCATGACGATGGGGACCGAGACGCGGGCGGCCGAGGCCGTCCGCGTCTCCGGCGCGTCGAAGCGCTTCGGCCGGGTGACCGCGTTCGCCGACGTCGACCTCGTGGTGCGGCGCGGTGAGATCCACGCCCTGCTCGGCGAGAACGGGGCCGGCAAGACGACGCTGGTCAAGATGCTCGCCGGTCTCGAGACGGCCGACAGCGGTGAGTTCTGGATCGACGGCGAGCCCATCGGCGACCTCGATGCGCGCTCGGCGCGCGACCGAGGTGTCGCTCTCGTCCAGCAGCACTTCACGCTGGTGCCGACACTCACCGCGTCGGAGAACCTGGTGCTCGCTCGCCGCGAGTCGGCGGTACTGCCCTCGACGAAGGTCGCCCGGGCTCGGCTGACCGAGTTGGTCGACCGGTTCGGACTCGACGTCCGAGACGGCGTGCCGGTGTCGGCGCTGTCGGTCGGTGAGCAGCAGCGACTCGAGATCCTGCGCGCGCTCGACGCCGATGCCGGAGTCCTGCTCCTCGACGAGCCGACCGCTGTCCTGACGGGGGCCGAGGCCACCGCGCTGCTGGGCGTGTGCCGCCGGTTGGCCGACGAAGGTCGTGCTGTCGTGATCATCACGCACCGACTGTCCGAGGTGATCGACGGGTGCGATCGGGTCACCGTGTTGCGCGACGGCTCGGTCGTCCTGGCCGACGCCACCGTCGCCGAGCATTCCGCGGCCGGACTCGCCGACGCGATGGTCGGCCGCGAGATGGGAGACGCCAGGCATCGGGAGCCGACGACGACCGCCGACGGCGACGCTCGGCCGGCGCGGTTGCGCGTCGACGGCGTGTCGTCGGGAGTGTTGCGTGGCGTCTCGTTCGGCGTCGCTGCCGGCGAGGTCCTCGGCGTGGCCGGGGTCGACGGCAACGGTCAGGCCGAGTTGGAAGCCGTGCTCGCCGCCATCGTCGTGCCTGAGTCAGGTCGCGTGACCCTCGACGGCGAGGAGTTGCCGCACGGCCGGCCGCGTGAGCGGATCGGGCGTCGCGTCGCGTACATCCCGTCCGACCGCTACGCGACGGCGCTCGTTCGTCCGATGAGCCTGGCCGACAACGTCGAACTCGGCCGTGGTGGCTGGTGGCGCCCGCGGCGGCAGGTTCGTCAGCGGGCCGTCGAGGACCGTCTGGCCAGGTGGGACGTCCGCTCGGCCGGCGCTGCGGCTGCGGTGCGCAGCTTGTCGGGCGGCAACGCCCAGAAGCTCGTGCTGGCACGAGAACTCGACGAGGTGCCCGACCTGGTGATCACCTGCCATCCGACGCGTGGGCTCGACCCAGGAGCCGCCCGCACGGTGGCGGAGCGGGTGCTCGACGCCGCCGACGACGGTGCCGCCGTCGTCTGGATGGGCGCCGAGCTCGAGGAGGTGCTCGCCGTGTCGCACCGCGTGATCGTGCTGTCCCGCGGGCGGATCACCGGCACGTTCGAGCGACCGTTCGACCGGTCCGCGATCGGTCTCGCGATGGGCGGCGCATCCCGCAGCACGCCACCGGCGACCCCGGACGACGACTCGCACGGGAACTCGGGGAGCGGCTCGTGACGACGGCGGCGGTCGAGCTCGACCCGCGCGAGCCCGAGTTGATCGAGACCGGCGGCAGCCATCGAGCGCGCCACGTGGCCGTCCTCGTCGGTGTGCCCGTCATCGCCGTCGTGGGTGCCCTCGCGATCGGGGCCGTCCTCATCGCTCAGGAGGGTGAGAACCCGTTCGCCGTCTACGCCGACGTGTTTCGTGGCGTCTTCACCGAGAACCGCGGGTTGCGCAACACGGCGACGTCGGCGACGCCGTTGCTGTTGATGGGGCTCGGGCTGGCGATTGCGTACCGGGCGCGTCTGTTCACGATCGGTGCCGAGGGTCAGTACGTGCTCGGCGCCGTGATGGCGACGGCGTTCGCCACCGCCCACGGGGTGCGCGATCTGCCGGGCGTCGTCTTGATCCCGTCCTGCATCGTCATCGCCGGATTGACGGGCATGGTGTGGAGCGGGATCTCCGCCGAACTCAGCAATCGGTTCAACACCAGCGTCGTGATCTCGAGCCTGCTGCTCACCTACATCGCGACCGCAGTGATGCAGTGGCTGATCCGCGTCGGGATCAAGGATCCGGACGGGTTCGTGCCGCAGAGCCGCGTGATCGGCAACGCCGGGCTGCCGACCGTCCCGCTGCTCAACACCCATCTCGGGTTCGTGATCGCCGTCGCGCTCGTGCCCATCGCAGCCGTCATGATGTCGCGAACCCGGTTCGGTTACCGCGTCGACGTGATCGGCCACAACCCGATCGCTCTGCGGGCCAACGAGGTGGCGACCGGCAAGATGCTGTTCGCCGTGCTCGGCATCGTCGGATTCCTGTCGGGACTGGCCGGCTACATCCAAGTGGCCGGGGTGACGACCCGGATCAACGCGCAGTTCAGCCTGGGCTACGGCTTCACGGCGATCATCGTGGCCCTCCTCGGGCGACTCCACCCGGTCGGTGTGCTCGTGGCTGCACTTGGCATCTCGGGGCTCAACATCGGCTTCGACGCCGCCGAGCGATCGCACGATGTGCCCTCGTCGCTGGTCGCGGTGGTGCAAGCGCTCCTCATCATCTTCGTCGTGATCGGTGACGCCGTCGCCAATCGGTTCTTGCGAGACGACGACTGATGGATGTCGTCCTCTCCATCGGCACGCTGACGGCCGGCCTGCGGCTCGCGCTGCCGGTCGCGCTCGCGGCACTCGGCGCCATGATCTCGGAACGAGCCGGTGTCCTCAACCTCGGCATCGAAGGGCTGATGATCAGTGGGGCCCTCGCCGGCTACCTCACAACGCACCACCTCGGCTCACCGTGGCTCGGTCTGCTCGCCGGGTTGCTGGTCGGGGCGGCGTGCGGCGCGCTGCTGTCAGGAGCGCTGGTGTCGCTCGGCGCCAACCAGATCGTGACCGGGCTCGCGTTCACCCTCCTCGCACTGTCGGCGACGAGCTACCTGTATCAGCGGTCGTTCTCGATCGGCCAGAACCCGCCGCGGATCGACCGCATCTCGATGCCGCCGCTGGTCGTTCTGACCCTGGTGGTGCTGACGATCGTCATCGTCGTGATGCGCAAGACGCTGGCCGGCCTGGTGATCTCGGCTGCGGGGGAGTCGCCGGTGTCGGCCGACGCGCTCGGGTTCGACGTGCAGCGGGTGCGGCACCTGACGACGGTCGCCGGCTCGTCGCTCGCCGCCTTGGGCGGTGCGGTACTGGTTTGCGGTCCGCTCGGCCTGTTCATCCAGAACGTGACCGCCGGGCGAGGCTGGGTCGCCCTGGCACTCGTGGTGTTCGCCGGGTGGCGTCCGCTGCCGTGCGTGCTCGGCGCGTTCCTGTTCGGCCTGTGCGACGCGGTCCAGCTGCGGATCCAGGGCACGAGCACCGGCATCCCGTACGAGGTGTTCCTGGCGCTGCCGTACGCCGTCACCCTGGTGGCGCTCGTCATCCGCGGCCGCAACAGCCGGACACCGTCCGCCCTCGGCGTGCCCTTCGACCGCCGTCTGGCCTGACGTCCAGACGACTCCGACCGGAGTGGTGGGTTGGTGCGCTCGACCGTCGAGCGCACCAACCCACCCGGATCCTCGAACAAGACCTCGGTCAGCGCAGCGCCTGGGCGATGGCTGCGACGTGTTCGTGGTCGGTGCCGCAGCAGCCGCCCACAACCGCGAGGGTCCCGAGGGTCGCTGTCAGTTCGGCGTAGCGGGCTGCGAGGTCGGCGATGTCGCCACGGTCGAGCTCGGTCGCCTCGTCGAGTTCGGCGTGGCTGAGCGCGGAGGCGTTGGCTCGAATGCCCTTGACCCGCTCGACCCACACCTCTTCAGTGCGCAGCACGTCGTCGAAGTGGCTCGGGTGCGCACAGTTGACCATGTAGTACGCCGGCCCGCCGTCGGTGGCGGCGTCGACCTGTTCGATCGCCTCGCCGAGCGGCTGCCCGCTCGGCAGCCGGCCGTCGGTTTCGGTGGTGAACGAGATCACCACGGGGATGCCGGCATCGACCGCGGCGCGAGTGACGCCGAGTGCTTCGTCGACATAGTTCATGGTGACGGCGGTGACCATCGCGGCGCCGGCGTCGGCGAAGGCCTGCACCTGCATCGCGTGGTACCGGCTCGCCTCCGCGGTCGACATCGCGTTCTCGACGACGTAGCCGTCGCCGCGTGGGCCGATCGCACCGTTGATCACGGTCTCGACCGACGACCACCGGGTAGCGACATCGGCGACGAAGTCGACCGCCCGCCGGTTGACGTCGGCCATGGCGTCGGCGTCGAAGCCCTGTCGGGCGCCCCAGTCGAGGCTCGCCCGCCAGGTCGGCGTGTCGATGACGATGCCGGAACCGATCGTTGCAGCGAGTTCGAAGTACGGGTCGTAGTACCGGCGGAGCGTCTCGTGGCCGTCGTCGCTGTCGAGCAGCGTGAACGCCGCGAAGTCGACCAGGTCGACGCCCTGTTGGAAGATGATGCTCGTCTCCAGGCCGCCGTCGGCGATGAACGGGCCGCCGGTGAGCTGGGGGAGCGGAGTGGCACCCGGCCGGGCGGCAGCCTGGATCGTGTCGTTGTTCGTGTGGTGGTTGCTCATGGTGATTCCTCGTTGTCTCGGATGTGGTTGGACACTCCGAGGGCGTGAGATCGGGCCTCACGACGTGAGGCCCGTCGTCACGCCTGTTGGGACGAGGACGGACCGACCGTCCCGACGCTCCTGAGGAGGAGACATGTTCATCAAGAAGATCATCACCAACAAGATCGTCGCCGCACCGGTTCTCGTCGGTGCGATTGCCGCCACCGCCGCCCTCGGTGGCGTCGCCGGCGCCTCGACGCCGAGCTTCGGCTCGCCGGAAATCGGCATGGAGGTGCTCGACATGATGTGTGTCGAGCAGGGCGGTCAGGCCTACACCACGCCGTTCACGATCAGCCGATGCCAGAACGCTCGCACCCGTCCCGGCTTCGAGATCGAGACGTTGGTGTGCGAAGGGCTGCTGGGCGGCACCTTCCACAGCGGTCCGTCCACGGGACGGGCGAAGCGCACCACCTGGATCTGCTCGCCCGGAGCGATCTGATCACCGTCACGATGCCGGCCCGGCGAACGACCAGACGGTCGCTCGCTCGGGCCGGTACTGGCAGTACGACCCGGTGTGGACCGACGCCTCCAGGTGGGCAGCGAGCGTCGGGTGGACGTCACGGATCCGCTTGATCGTCGCACGGATCCGTTGCGTCACCGCCGACCTGGCGCGTTCGACCCCGTCCGTGTGACGGCGTGCCCGCCCGCCGAGGCCGAGCGCCGCGGTGAGGTGGTCGACGATCGCGTCGAGTTCGGCACGCGCACGGTCGGCACGGTGCAGATCGTGGTCGCCCTCGGCCTCGTCGATCTCGGCCTGGAGGTCGCGGACCCGCTGCTCGTACTCGCGGCGGGCCCGCTCGTCGATCACCTCGCCGCTCGACCGGTCCTCCACCAGCGTGCCGGCGAGATCGGTGCAGTGCAGCTCGGTGTTCGGGTTCGCGAGCAGCTGGGCGATGTCGGCGAGACCCTTCGAGTTGCGGAGGTGAACGGTGGTGCCGTCGAACGTGATCGTCCACAGATCTCCCGCCCGAGACCACACGTTGGACGATGGCGCGTGCTCGGGCTCCTGGTCGGGCTGCTCGGCTTGCTCGGGTGTCGGCGCCTCGATGACCGCGGCTCGATCTCCCGACGTTCGATCCGGGGTGTCGAGGGTCGTCCGGCCCGTCAACTCGTCGAGTGCGGACCGGGCCACGGTGACGGCGGTGCGGACGTCGAGGGGTGTGTCGTCGACCGGCGGCAATCGGTGCCGCTCGTGGCCGGGGATCGAGAACAGGCTGACGATCGGTAGGTCATCTGCGGTCGCAGCGAGCGGCTCCCACGACCGCCCGCCGGCTCGCTCGAGGATCACCGCCGCCAGACGGAGCCCGTTGTGGAGTTCGGTCCAGGCGCCGCGTGCGACGAGACCGTCGATCAACTGCCGGACCAGGCCCGCTGCTTCGACCAGTTCGCCCTCGTCGACGAGTTCGATCGCGATCGTGTGGAGGTTGACCGACTCGGCGGCCGGGTAGAACGCGTCGCGCGCCGCCGCCAGCGCATCCTCGGCGAGGCGGCGTGCGAGCGTCGGATCGAGGCGGCTGACGAGGGTCGCCTCGACCGATCGAGCCCAGATCTCGTTGACGATCGACCCGGAGCGGGCCGCGTCGGCGGCGACGGCCCGAACTGCTGTGAGCTGCTCGTCGATCAGCGCGGCGGCGTTCGTGTCGTCGAGCGTCGCGGAAAGTTCGGCCCGCGTCACGATCATCTCCATGGCCAGCGCCGGCACCCGGTCGGTGGCGAGCTCGATCGACTCCGACAAGATGGCGATCGCCCCGGGCAGGTCGTCGATCGCCGCCCGCGAGTGCCCGATCACGCGCCGCAAGGTGCAGGGCGCGTAGTGGGTCGACCCGGCGTGTTCGAGTGCTCGCCACGCGAGGTCGATCGCCTCATGGGGTCGGCCAGCCAAGTACCGGCAGGTGGCTGCGGTCGCGGCCGCGTCAGCCCACCCGGGAAGGGTCGGGTCGTCCCACCGGGCGATGGCCCGCTCGGCGAGCGGCGCGATGTCGTCGAGTCGGCCGTGGTGCACGATGCCCCAGAGGGTCGAGACCAGGATGAACGATCGCGACGGGCGGTCGTCGTGATCCAGGCACCATCGCAGCACGGCGAAGTGTTGGTCGATCCGGCTCAGCAGCGTCGTGAGCGACGTGCGGTTCCAGCCGGGGGCCGAACTCTCGACGAGCTGGATTGAGCGGTGCGTCACCCGGTCGACGTACCGCTGCCACGTGGCGTCCCACTCGCCCGCCGCGAGCAGCCGTTCGCGCGCGTAGCTCCGGACGAGTTCGAGCTGGCGGTGGTACGTCACGCCCGCGACGACGCTCGTGGTGAGCAGCGAGTCGGCGACCAATCGGTCGAGTCGATCGATGCTGTCGGCGGTGTCGTCCTCACCGGCGATCGTCTGGGCGTCGGCGGCGGTGAACGGACCGCTCAGCACGGCCAGCCGGTCGAAGAAGCGTTGATCGTCGTCACCGAGCAGCGTGTACGACCAGGCGATCGTGTCGCGCAAGCTGCGGTGCCGGAGCGGGCCACGCGACCGGCTGCGGCGGAGCGTGTCGATGTCGTCGAGTCGTGCGAGCAGCTCGGTCGGTGTGAGCACGCGTGATCGGGCGGCGGCGAGTTCGATCGCCAGCGGAACACCGTCGAGGAGTTCGCAGAGTCGGGCGACCGACGCCATCTCGGACGGTGGCACGACGGCCCCCGCCTCGTCCGCTCGCTGCAGGAACAGCCGGACCGCGGGTGCGCGTTGCTCGTCGCCGTCGGGGCCCGGGAGTTCGAGCGGGCCGAGCACCACGATCGATTCCCCGGCCACGCCGAGCGGCGACCGGCTCGTCGCCAGGATCACGGGCGAGCGGCACGCATCGAGCAGTGCGGCGATCGCCTCCGCCGCCGCGTCGAGCACGTGTTCACAGTTGTCGACGACGACGAGTGCCGGATCGTCCGTCGGCGAGTCGAGCAGGGCACGGAACGAGCCGAACCCCAACTGGGCCGCCAACGCGGTGGCCACCTCGTCGCCGTCGTCGATGACGGTCAGGTCGACCCGTCGGGTGCCGAGCGGGTACCGGTGACCCTCGTCGCGGGCGATCGCGTCGGCGAGCGTCGTCTTCCCGATCCCGCCGGGCCCGGTGATGGTGACGAGGCGCGACGTTGTGAGTCGTCGCACGGTCTCGGTGAGCACGCGTTCGCGCCCCAGCATCTGCATCGCTGCCTCCGCGCACACCGTAGGCGGTGCGGGGCCCGGTGTCGTTCGACTTTCTCACGACGTACGGCGCGATCTCACGCCCCTCGAGTATGGCAACGAACAACGACATCACTTCGACGCGGCCGCACGGCGTCGCCATGAACCATTCCCGCGTGGCACTCGCCGACGGCGTCGCGCTGCCGGTCGCTTCCCGCGGCATGCCGCGGCCGGATCGTCCGAGCATCGTCCTCCTGCACGGCCTCACCGATTCGTGGCGCTCGTTCGAGGAGATCGCCGGTCGCCTGCCGAACGACGTCCACATCGCGGTGCCGACGCTCCGCGGCCACGGTGACGCCGACCGGCCGCTCGCCGGGTACCGACCTGACGACCTCGCGTCCGACGTGGCCGAGGTGCTCGACCACCTCGGCGTCGAGTCGGCGCTCGTGGCCGGCCACTCGCTCGGAGCGGTCATCGCGTGTCGACTCGCGGCCGCCAGAGCCGACCTCGTCGCCGGACTCGTGGTGGTGGGCGGTTTCGCCGCGCCGGGCGAGAACGCGGCCATCCGCGAGGTGGTCGAGCTGTCCCGCGACCTGGTCGATCCGATCGATCGAGCGCTGGTCGCCGAGTTCCAGCACGGCACGACGGTGCAACCGGTGTCCGAGGAACGCATGGACGTCTTCATCGCCGAGTCGCTCCTGGTGCCGGCCCACGTGTGGCGCGCCGCAGCCGACGGGCTGGTCGACGTCGACGTGTTCGCCGGGTTGCACGGTGCGACGATCCCGACGTCGATCGTGTGGGGCACCGACGATCCGTTCACCCCGCTCGAGGAGCAGGAGCAGCTCGCCCAGGTGCTCGGCGGGGAGATCCGTCGATACTCGGGCACCGGTCACGCGGTGCACTGGGAGCAGCCGGAGCGCTTCGCCGCCGACGTGCTCGACCGGTGGACGAGGTGCATCGCCTGACACCGCCGGCATCCTGCCGCCGTGCCGGGGATCCGCGACGCTCGCTCTACTGTGTCGCACGTGGAGGAGCAGGCGGCGGTGCCGGACGAGCGGTTGGCGGTACCCGGCTATCACCGGGAGTTGCGGGCGCACTTCGAGTCGACCGAGCCCGAGCTGTGGACGTGGTTCGCCGAGTCGGCCCACCCGTCGGCCGAGCAGATCGAACAGGCAGAACTCGCGCTCCTCAAGACCTGCTACCGGCTCGACGGTGACGTCCACGCAGCGCTGGCCGGCATCGCTCAGGTCGTGGCGGGCAAGCTCGGTCTCGATCGCGAGATCGTCCTCTACCAGGAGCTGCACAGTGACGCCCGCAACGCACGTGTCATCCGCCTCGGTGATCGCATCCACGTCGTCTTCGCCGGCGACCTGCTCGACCTCCTCTCGGTCGCCGAGCAGGAGGCCGTCCTCGCGCACGAGCTGGCCCACGCCCACCTCCACGAGCGCGACGACCGTGCCTACTGGGTGCTCGACCACATGGTGCACCGCATGGACGAGGAGCCGACTGCCGCCGACGCGATCGGCGAGACGGCCCGCCGCCTCCGCCTCCACACCGAGGTCCACTGTGACGCGGTCTCGCTCGAGATCCTCGGCGATCAGCGGGCGGTCGTGTCGGCCATGGTGAAGGTCGGCACCGGACTCCGCAACGTCGACCCCGACGCCTACCTGCGTCAGGCCCGCCAGATCGTGGAGTCGGAACAGGTGGCGAGTGCGGGCTGGACGCACCCCGAACTGCACGTGCGCATCGCCTGTCTCGCCGCCCGCTCCACCGACGCCGAGGAGACGATCGTCCGCCAACTGATCGACGGCCCGGACGACCTCGACCACCTCGACCTCCTGGCGCAGCTCCGCCTCCAGCAACTCACCCGCCGCGTCCTCGCCTCAGGCGCACGGGTCGCCGGCGACCAGTCGGCCGACGTCGCCCAGTACCTCCGCAACGTCCCGGAGCTCGACGTCGACCCACGCCGGCTCGACACGATCGACCCCTTGATCGACGACGAGTTGTCGGAGGCGACCCCGTCGGTCCGCCACCTCTGCGGCGCGCTGCTGGTCGACCTGGCCCTCTCCGCCGACGACCTCGAAGGCGTCCGCACCTTCGAAGAAGAAGCCACCCGGGTCGGCGTCGGCGACGAGTTCCAGAAGCTCCTCACGAAAGCCACGGCCCGCCCATGACCGCACAGATGGTGTCGGATCCCTCCCGTGGCGCGAGGTCGCGCCCCGTTCCAGCTGGCAGCACGGGAGGGATCCGACACCATCTGTGCCGTGG
>NZZV01000118.1 GCA_002698945.1 Acidimicrobiaceae bacterium | reverse complement strand
GGCGCGGCCGGGGCGCGGGTTCTCGGTGCGCCTGGTGCGGATTGCCGGACCGGAGCCGCCGCGATCGCTGGGCCCGGCGCGGGCCGCACGGTTCTCGGTGCGCCTGGTGCGGAATACCGGACCAGAGCCGCCGAGATCGCTTGGCTCGGGCGCGGCGCCTGTACGTCCGGCCCACAGCACGCCTACGCTCCCGACGTGTCCGAACTGCCCGATGACCTGCACGATCTCGAACGACACCTGCTCGATGCCGTGGCCGGCCTCGAGCCGACCGACGAACGAGATCGACTCGTCGACCTCGACGCCGACGTGGCCGCACCGCTCATCGAGATCTTCGGCGCCCAGGTCGACAGTCGCCTGCTCGACCACACCGCACGCTGGTTGCGGACGCAGGGCCACGGCTTCTACACGATCGGGTCGTCGGGTCACGAGAGCAATGCCGCCGTCGCCGCCGCGCTTCGTCCCACCGACCCGGCGCTGCTGCATTACCGGTCGGGCGGCTTCTACTGTGCCCGAGCCCGACAGCGGCCCGGCCACGACGCGGTCGGCGACGTCCTCGCCGGCGTCCTGGCGTTGCGGGACGAGCCGATGGCAGGTGGGCGTCACAAGGTGTTCGGCCACCGCGACCTCGCCGTGATCCCGCAGACGTCCACGATCGCGTCGCACCTGCCACGGGCGCTGGGCGTGGCGTTCGCGATTCGCCGTGCGTCGAAGATCGGGGTCGACGGGGCGTGGCCGGCGGACGCGCTCGCAGTCTGCTCGTTCGGCGACGCCAGCGCCAACCACTCGACCGCGCAGGGGGCCATCAACGCCGCCGCCTACACGAGCTTCAGCGGGTTGCCCGTGCCGTTGTTGTTCGTGTGCGAGGACAACGGGTTGGGCATCAGTGTCCCGACGCCGAATGGCTGGATCGATGCGACACTGTCCAATCGACCCGGGCTCGGCTACGCGCGCGTCGACGGCACCGACCCGGTCGCGGTCTTTCACACGACGGCTCGTCTGGCGGCAGACGTCCGAGCCACCGGTCGCCCGGCCGTGCTGCACCTCCGCACCGTTCGCTACCTGGGTCACGCCGGCACCGACGTCGAGACCGCGTACCGCTCGGGTGGGGCGATCCGCACCGACTACGCGAGAGATCCGATCCTCGGCACCGCCCGCGCCCTGGTCGACGTCGGTGCCGTACCGGCCGACCTCGTCGCCCGGTACCTCGACCGGCGCGCCGAGATCCGTCGGCGTGCGATGGAGATGGTCGATCGACCGCGGCTCCGCTCCGCCGCCGAGGTCGTCGAGCCGTTGTCGCCCCGTCGTCCCGATGTCGTCCGCTCGATCGCCACGTCCGCCGCGGACGACGACCAGCGCGTGGCGGCCTTCGACGGCAAGCTGCCGGAAGACGCCGGCGCACTGACGCTCGCCGAGACGATCAATCGCACCCTCGCCGACGTGCTGGCCCGAACGCCACAGGCGGTGGTGTTCGGCGAGGACGTCGCAGTGAAGGGTGGGGTGTACGGCGTCACGCGCGGCCTGCAGAAGCGGTTCGGCGCAGCCCGGGTGTTCGACAGCCTGCTCGACGAGCAGTCGATCCTCGGACTGGCGATCGGCGCCGGCGTCAGCGGCATGGTGCCGATCCCCGAGATCCAGTATCTGGCGTACCTGCACAACGCCGAGGACCAGCTCCGCGGCGAGGCTGCGAGCCTGTCGTTCTTCTCCAACGGTCAGTACCGCAACCCGCTCGTGGTTCGCATCGCCGGGTACGGCTACCAGCGCGGCTTCGGCGGCCACTTCCACAACGACAACTCCGTCGCCGTCCTGCGCGACATCCCGGGGCTCGTCGTCGCCAGCCCGGCTCACCCGAGCGACGCCGCGCCGATGCTGCGCACCTGCGTCGCGGCGGCGCTCGCCGACGGGACCGTCAGCGCGTTCGTCGAGCCGATCGCGCTCTACCACACCCGCGATCTCCACGACGCGGGCGACGAGGTGTGGACGGCGCCGTACGCGGCGCCGAGCGACTGGACCGAACATCACGTCGCCATCGGGGAGGGGCGACTCGTCCGCGACGGCGACGATGTCCTCATCGCGACGTGGGGGAACGGTCTCCACCTCGCCCTCCGAGCGGCGAGGCGATTGGCGGAGGACGGGGTGTCGAGCCGCGTGTTCGATCTGCGCTGGCTGTCGCCCCTGCCGGTCGATCAGCTGGTCGAACACGCCGCCGAGATCGGTCGGGTGCTGGTCGTCGACGAGACCCGACATTCCGGCGGGGTCGGGGAGGGGGTCGTCACGGCATTGGTCGAACGCGGTGTCGACGCCGTCGTTCGGCGGGTCGCAGCCGTCGACTCGTTCGTGCCCCTCGGTGATGCCGCCGACCTCGTCCTCGTCTCGGTCGATCAGATCGTCGACGCCGCCCGGGGGCTGTCGGCAGGTCGCTGATCCGCGTTGGCAGCGACTCGCCGGTGCGACAGACTGACGCCGTGTGCGGGGCGGATCCAGGCCGACATCGGGCGGAACCCGCGCCCGAACGTGGCCTCACCCGGCGACGCATGGTCGGGGCAGCGATCGCCGGCGGCGTGGCGATGGCCGGTGGTGTTGCGTCCGCGGATCGCGGACTCGAACGGCTGCGAGGCGGTGACGGTGCCTCGTCGGGTGTTCGCGCCGAGCGATTGAGGTCGCCGGAGCGGCGCCGTTGGGGGAGCGCCGTCATCGGCACGTCGGTGGAAGGACGACCGATCGTCGTTCATGGCAACAGCCAACCCGGCTCGAGGGCGACGGTGCTCGCGATCGCCACCGTCCACGGTGACGAGCGCGGTGTCGCTCCGGTCGGCGTCGAGCTGACGACGGTGCCGGTTCCGGACGGCATCGACGCCTATGTCGTCCCCGTCGCCAACCCCGACGGGTGGGCGAGGGGCACGCGTCACAACGCTCGTGGCGTCGACCTCAATCGCAACTTTCCGTGGTGGTGGTGGCACGGCGACGGTGGTCCCGACCGCGCGAGCGAGCCCGAGACGCAGGTGCTGATGTCGCTCGTTCGACGCCTCCGTCCGACGGTGACGGTGTGGATCCACCAGCCGTACGAGTACGTGTCGGCGGTCGACCCGCGCGCCGAGCGGTGGGCCCGAGCCTGGGCCGACGCGGCGGGGCTGGCGCTCGTTCCGCCGATCGCGCAACGCGGCGGCGGCGAGTCGTGGACATACCACGGACTCGGGCTCGCGTCGATTCTCGTCGAGGGGACGACCCGTGAGGCGTCGGTCGGCGAGACGTCTGCACATCGGCGCGGCTTCGAGGCCCTCCTCGCCACGATCTGAGCTCCGCTGCGTCTTCTTCTTCGACGGGGCCCGCGCAGTAGCGTGCACGCCGTGACTTCGATGCAGGAGAAGATCGACGATCTGCAGCGCCGCCGTGAGGAGGCGTACCATGCAGGTTCCGAGCGGGCCGTCGAGCGCCAGCACGGCAAGGGCAAGCTGCTCGCCCGGGAGCGGATCGAGTACTTCCTCGACGACGGCAGCTTCCACGAACTCGACCTGCTGGCACGCCATCGTGCCCACGACGCCGGCCTCGGCGAGCGGCCGTACACCGACGGTGTCATCACGGGGTGGGGCACGGTCGAGGGCCGCAAGGTGTTCGTGTTCAGCCAGGACTTCACGGTGTTCGGCGGCGCCCTCGGCGAGGTGTTCGCCGAGAAGATCCACAAGCTGATGGATTTGGCGCTCAAGACCGGGGCACCGCTCGTCGGCCTCAACGACGGCGCTGGCGCACGCATCCAGGAGGGCGTCGTCAGCCTCGCCAGCTACGGCGGCATCTTCCGTCGCAACGTCCAGTCGTCCGGTGTGATCCCCCAGATCTCGGTGATCCTGGGGCCGTGTGCCGGTGGTGCCGTGTACAGCCCGGCGATGACCGACTTCATCTTCATGGTGCGCGAGTCGTCGCACATGTTCATCACGGGGCCCGATGTCGTGAAGACGGTCACCGGCGAGTCGGTGACGCTCGAGGAACTCGGCGGCGCGATGTCACACGCCACCAAGTCGGGCGTCGCGACCTTCGTGTCCGACGACGAGAAGGCCTGTCTCGACGACGTGCGGTTCCTGCTGTCGTACCTGCCGGCCAACAATCTCGAGCAGCCTCCGGTCGACGACCTCGGCGACGACCCCGACCGGCTCTGTCCCGAACTCGATTCGATCCTGCCCGACAGCCCGAACCTGCCGTACGACATGCACGAGGTCGTCCGCTCGGTCGTCGACGACGGTGAGTTCTTCGAGTACTTCCCGCACTGGGCGAAGTCGATCATCTGCGGCTTCGCCCGGGTCGACGGTCATCCGGTCGGCGTGGTCGGCAACCAGCCGATGGTGCTCGCGGGCGTCCTCGACATCGAGTCGGCCGAGAAGGCCGCACGGTTCGTGCGCACCTGCGACGCGTTCAACATCCCGCTGCTCACCTTCGTCGACGTGCCCGGCTTCCTGCCCGGCGTCGATCAGGAGTACGGCGGCATCATCCGACACGGCGCCAAGCTGCTCTACGCCTTCTGCGAGGCCTCCGTGCCACGGATCTCCGTCATCACCCGCAAGGCCTACGGTGGCGCGTACGTCGTCATGGACTCGAAGTCGATCGGGTCCGACCTGGCGTTCGCGTGGCCGTCGGCCGAGTTGGCGGTCATGGGCCCGCAGGGCGCCGTCGAGATCGTGTACCGCCGAGAGCTGCAGCAGGCGGCCGACCCGGCCACCCGGCGGGCCGAGCTCGTCGAGGAGTACACCGAGCGGTATGCCAACCCGTACGCCGCCGCCGAGCGCGGCTTCGTCGACGACGTGATCCAACCGGCCGAGACGCGCCGCAAGGTGATCGCGGGCTTCCGGGTCCTGCGCTCCAAGCGCGAAGACCTGCCTCAGCGCAAGCACGGCAACGTCCCGCTCTGACGTCGCTCCGCCAACGCCAACCAGCACCTCGACACGGCTCGGCGATCGCCGCGTCGCGCAATCAGTCGACACCGCGCCCGTCGACTCTGCCAACCTGGTGGTGTGAGCAACGTCCCGCCACCGCCGCCGGGCGGTTCCCCGCCCCCGCCGCCTCCGCCCGGGGCGTCGCCGCCCCCACCGCCTCCTTCGGCCGTGCCGCCCGGCTACCCGGCACCCCCACCACCCGGCTACCCGTCAGCCCTGCCGCCAGGTGGCTCCGCAGGCCGCCACTACGCCGGATTCTGGGCGCGCCTCGGGGGCTATCTCCTCGACAGCATCCTGTACGGGCTCTTGTTCGTCCCGTTCGTGATCGCCTTCGTCGTGCTGCTCGTGATCGGACTGGAGGATTGCTCCACCGATCCGTTCACCGACGAGCTCGTCTGCAACGGCCAGGAGGAGGTCGGACCGATCATCGGCGGAGTGGGCCTGCTGTTCGTCGGGTTCGTCGTCGTGGCGTTCGTCTATCTGCGTGCCCTCGCCCGGTCCGGGCAGACGTGGGGACGCCGGATCGTCGGGATCAAGGTCGTGCGCAGTGACGACGGTTCGGCACCCGGTTGGGCCAAGGCGATCGGCCGCTCGCTGTTCGCCGGGTTCATCAGCGCCAACGTCTTCTACCTCGGCTACCTCTGGATGATCTGGGACAAGGAGAACCAGACCTGGCACGACAAGGTCGCGGGCACCTACGTGGTGTCGGCCTGAGCGGATCGATTGCCCGATCGAGCGTCGGCTGGGCGGTCCGCCGGCCCGTCGCGTAATGTGCTCGTCGTGACCGACCCGACCATCTCCCCGGCCCCGACGCCCGAGGAAGCGGCGGCCGTGCTCGCAGCGGTCGAAGCACTGTGGCCCAAGCCGGTCGTGGCCGCTCCGGCCGAGGTCGACCGCACACTGGCCTGGAGGTTCAGCGGCCGCTGGTGGCAGCGCGACCGGTTGGCCCACGCCGATCGCCCCTGGAGCTGACACTCGAGTTCGCGTCGGCGCGTCACTCGCGATCACCGCAGTCGCCGCCGGACTAGGTTGGGCGTCGCATGAGCGGGCCCGGACCGACCGACGGGGTCGATGGCGTCGCCGACGTCGATGACCTCGATGACGTCGATCGACGATCGCGGGCGACGTTGATCCGCAGCGTGGTCGGGCGGGCCCTGCTGATGGCCGTCGGCATCGGCGTCGCCGGCGCGCTGCTCGTGTGGGCGTTCGACGATCTCGACTGGAACGAGGTCGTCGAGTCGGTGCGTTCGCTCGACGATGCCGAGGTCGTCGCCCTCCTCGCCGGCACGGTGATCATGGTGTGGGCCGAGTCGCTGCTGACGGCGTCGGTCGTCGAGGGAATGCCCGCCCGACGCGGCGCGCTCGCTTGGATGGGCCCGGTCGCCGTCGCGTCGATCGTGCCCGGCCCGTCCGACATGCCGGTGCGCTACAAGATGTTCGTGTCGTGGGGCTACGACAGCAACACCGCCGGCACGGCCGTCGCCGCGAGCGGCATCATCAACATCGGGATGAAGCTGATCCTCCCCGTCGTCGCCGCGATCGGTCTGATGGCGGCCGAGATCCCGCTCGGCAGGATCCTGTCGATCCTGATCTCGGGATTGATCATCGTCGGGGTGCTCGTCGCCGTGCTCGTGTTCATCATCGTGTCGGAACGGCGGACGCACTGGTTCGGTCGCCTGCTCGATCGGTTCTGGCGGGTGACGGTGCGCCTCGTCGGACGGAGTCGATCCGGTTCACCGATCGCCAACTGGCTGGTCGGCCAACGGGCCCAGTCGATCGAGTTGCTGCGGGGTCGGTGGACGAGGGCGATCGCTTCGGGGGTCTTCGTGTCGGTCGCCCGCGTCGCGTTGCTGGTGATGAGCCTGCGCTTCATGGGGGTGCCGGAGTCGGCGATCTCGTGGGAGGCGATCTTCGCGGTGTGGGCGATCCAGCGCGGCCTCACGATCGTGCCGATCATGCCCGGAGGTGCCGGGGTGACCGAACTGGCCCTGACCGGTCTGCTGGCGGCGATCGCCGGCAACGAGTTCATCAACCAGATCACCGCTGGCGTGCTGATCTTCCGGCTCCTGACGTGGTTGCTCATGATCCCGGCCGGTGGTGTGGCGCTCGGCCTCTGGCGGCTGGGCCTCCGTCGGTCGGCGGCCGAGCCCTAGCAGCAGCCCTGAGGGGCCGGTCCGGAGCGGCGTCGGCCGCGAAAGCGCTGGTCAGGGGGCATCCGCAACTCTGTGACACCCCCTGGTCATCATGGGGGACATGGACATCTTGCTCGTGCTGCTGCTGCTCGCCGTCGTCGGAGCCGTCGCCGCCTTCGGGGCGGTCGAGGTCACCCGTCGCCGCGACGAGCACCGCGCCGCGAACACCGACGAGGTGCCCGGTGAGCCCGAACCCCGGGTCGACGAGCTGGTGCATCAGGCGGTGTCGTCCGCGCTCGCCGAGATGCGGGCGTCGTCGTCGGCCGAGCGCGACGCGGCGGTCCACGCCGCGTTGCAGCAGGCCGCCGTCATGCAGCGCGAGCAGCTCGGCTCGGCCGCGAACGAGGCCCGTCAGCAGACCAGCGCCGAGCTCGGCGCCAAGAAGGATGTCATCGACGCCCGGCTCGAGCAGGTACAGGCCGAGATGCGCGCGGAGATGTCGAAGCTCGGCTCGATCGTCACCGAGCTGGCCCAGTCGAGCGCTCAGCGCTTCGGCCAGGTCGATGCCTCGCTGCGGAGCCACGCCGAGGTGACCCAGACCCTGAACGAGTCGGCCCGGGCGCTGCGCGAAGCGATGGCGTCGCCCACCGCGCGGGGCCAGTGGGGCGAGCGGATGGCGGAAGACGTGCTGCGGCTGGCCGGCTTCGTCGAGAACGTCAACTACGTCAAGCAGACCCAGCTCGAGGGCGCCACCGGCCGACCCGACTTCACGTTCCCGCTGCCCAAGGGCCACGAGCTCTACATGGACGTCAAGTTCCCGATGGCGGGCTACCTGCGCTACCTCGACGCCGGCACCGAGGCAGAGCGCCAGGCGCACCGCACGGCGTTCCTGCGCGACGTGCGGGCGCGGGTGAAAGAGCTCGCCAAGCGCGACTATGCGAACGAGTCGGCGAGACAGTCGGTCGATTACGTATTGCTGTTCCTGCCCAACGAGCAGCTCACCGGCTTCATCCACGAGCACGACCCCGCCCTGCTCGACGACGCGATGGGTCAGCGGGTCGTCATGTGCTCACCGCTCACCCTGTTCGCGTTCCTCGGCGTGATCCGTCAGGCCTACGACAACTTCATGATCGAGCAGACGAGCGACCAGATCCTGGCGCTGATGGGCAAGTTCAGCACCCAGTGGGAGAAGTACTCCGACCAGCTCGACAAGGTGAAGGCGAGTTTCGAACGACTCGACCGCCAGTTCGAGGAGCTCGTGGGCACCCGCAAGCGCCAACTCGAGAAACCGCTCCAGCAGCTCGACGCCGTGCGACGCGAACGCAACCTGCCGATCGACGGACAATTGTTCACCGAACTCGACGACGCCGAGTCGTCCGACGCCACCCCGCCGAACGTCCGCCGGCTCGGAGCCTGACACGTCGCGGTTGGCCGCCACGCCGATCCCGGCCAGAATCGAGCACCGTGAGCCAGCCCGCCTTCGACTTCGGTGACGAGCCGCTCGACGACGCCGCCAATCCCACGTACACCGTGGGCGAGCTCGCCGACGCGATCAACGACCAGCTCCGACGCGGCTTCTCCGATGGGGTGTGGGTGCGCGGCGAGATCGACGGGCTGCGCAACAGCGGTCCGCACACCTACTTCGCGCTGGTCGAGGACACCGACCGAGGCCGGGCGGTGATGAACGTGTCGCTGTTCGCCCCGATGAAGCGCAACCTGACGCCGTTGCTCAAAAAGAACCGACTCGAGCTCGGCAACGGCATGAAGGTGCGGATCTACGGACACCTCGACTTCTACGCGCCGAATGGTCGTCTCGGGCTGAAGATGGCCGGCATCGACCCTCGATTCACGCTCGGTGAGCTGTCCCAGGCCCGCGACCAGGTCGTGCGTCGGTTGGTCGCGAGCGGGCTGTACGACGCCAACCGTCGCCGACCCTGGCCCACGGCACCGCTGCGCGTCGGCGTCGTGACGAGCGTCGGCACGGCGGCCTGGCACGACTTCCATCACGAGATCGAGGCGAGCCGGTTCGGGTTCCAACTACGGGTGTGCGACACGAGGGTCCAAGGCGACGGCGCCGACCGTTCCGTCGCCGCCGCGATCACCACGCTCGCCCGGCGACCCGACGTCGACTGCATCGTGGTCATCCGCGGCGGCGGCGCTCGCAACGAACTCGCCACCTTCGACGCCGAGTCGATCGCCATGGCGATCGCGACGGCATCGGTGCCGGTCATCACCGGGCTCGGGCACGAGATCGACCGGTCGGTCGCCGACGAGGTCGCACACACCTCCTACAAGACCCCGACGGCGTGTGCCCGGGCCCTCATCGACGCCGTGTCGACGTTCGGTTCCGAGGTCGAGCAGGCGTGGGCGGCGATCACGGCGTTGGCATCGCGACGCCTCGGCGACGCGTCGACGGCGCTGGTCGACCGCGCGCATCGTGTCGCTCGTCGCACCCACGCCGCGGTCGAGCGCGCCGACGAACGGTTGTCCACCCGCGCCGATCGGCTGGTCGCGACACCAGCGCGTGCGATCGCCGGGCACGAGCAGCGGCTGGCCGCCGCCACCGAACGACTGCTCCGTCGCCCACCCCAGGTGCTCGACGCCGAAGCCCGAGCACTCGATGCGGCGTCGAGCCGTCTCGCACTCCTCGACCCGGTCAACCTGTTGCGCCGAGGTTGGAGCATCACCCGCGACGCCGACGGCAACGTCGTGCGTCGCACCGACCAGGCCGCTCCCGGGTCCGTCATCACCACCGAGCTCGCCGACGGCACGCTCACCAGCCGAATCGAGGAACCATGACCGACGACGCCACGCCCGCCACCGCCGCGCCGGGCGCCGACATCGGGTACGCCGACGCGCTCGGCGAGCTCGACACGATCCTGCGCGAACTCGAGGGGAGCGACGTCGACGTCGACCGACTCGCCGATCGCGTCGCACGCGCCGCCGACCTGATCGCGGTGTGCCGCGACCGGATCGACGCCGCTCGACTCCGCATCGACACCGTCATCGCCGATCTCGACGCCGACGACTGAACCGACGCCGCCGACCGAACCACCCGCCGACGATCGCGAGTCGTCGCTGCGCCTCTAGCCTGAGGCCGTGCCTGCGACCGCCCCCGAATCGCTGCTCCGCATCGCCGAGCGCGTCGAGGCGCGCCTCGACGGGGTGCTCGCCACGGAGCTCGATCGGTGGGCGGCGCTCGACGCCGACCTCCGCGAGCCGATGGCCGAGATCCGTCGCCTCGTCCTGAGCGGTGGGAAACGGCTCCGTCCGGCGTTCTGCCACTGGGGTTTCGTCGCGGCGGGTGGCGCCGCCACCGATCCGGAGATCGTCGATGCGGGTGCCGCCTTCGAGTTGATGCACGCCTTCGCTCTGTTCCACGACGACGTGATGGACGACGCCGCGAGCCGTCGGGGTCAACCCACGACCCACACCGTGTTCGCCGACATCCATCGCGAAGCGGGATGGTCGGGAGAGTCGCGTCGCTTCGGTGAAGGCATCGCGATCCTGATCGGCGACCTCGCGTTCGTCTACTCGGATCAGCTCCTCCGGGACGCCAACGCGACGGCGTGGAGCATCTGGAACGAGCTGCGCGTCGAACTCAACGTCGGACAAGTGCTCGACATCCTCGGCTCGGTCAGCGGGGTGCGCGACGTCGCCCAGGCGGAACGAATCTGTCGGTACAAGTCGGGCAAGTACACGATCGAGCGCCCGCTTCACCTCGGTGCGGCTCTGGCCGACCCTGACCGGTTCCGCGAGCTCGAGGACGGCCTCTCGGCCTACGGGCTGCCGCTCGGTGACGCGTTCCAGATGCGCGACGACGTGATGGGGGCGTTCGGCGACGAGTCCGCCACGGGCAAGCCCGTCGGCGGCGACCTGCGTGAGGGCAAGCCCACCCCGTTGCTCGCTCGCGCCATCGCAAACGCCACACCCGACCAGCTCGCCGTGCTCGCCCGAGTCGGTGCCGCCGACCTCACCGACGCCGAGGTCGCCGCCGCGCAGCAGACGATCGTCGACACCGGTGCGCTCGCCGACCTGGAAGCCACCATCGAGCAACGCACGGCCGCTGCGCTCGACGCGTTGGCCGCCCTCGACATCGACGAGGCACCCCGCCGCGAGCTGGCGGCACTGGCCGACTTCGTGATCCGCAGGGAGATCTAGCCGTGGCGCCTCCGGCGGGTCCTGACGGGAACGGGGCCTGATGCGCGTCGGCATCGTCGGGGCCGGCTTCGGCGGCCTGTCCGCGGCGGCCCACCTCGTCGCCAAGGGCCACCAGGTCACCGTCTTCGAGCGTGGCCCCGGCCCGGGAGGACGGGCGACGACCGACGTCGTCGACGGTTTCCGGATGGCGCTCGGTCCGACGATCCTCACGATGCCGGCCATCGTCGGTGAGGCGTTCGCCGCGCTCGGCACTGAACTCGAACGCGAGGTCACCCTCGCGCCGCTCGACCCGGCCTACCGGGCGGTTTTCGCGGACGGGTCCGAGTTCCGGGTCCGCCACGGACGCGACGCGATGGCCGAGGAGGTCCTCGAGTTCGCGGGACCGCGAGAGGCGGCCAACTTCGAGGCATTCGCCGACTGGCTGACCGAGCTCTACCGCATCGAGATGCCGAACTTCATCGACACCCAGTGGGACGGTGTCGGTGACCTGCTCGGCAAGTGGCGGGTCCTGGTACAACTCGCCCGCCAGGCCGGATTCCGCCGTCTCGACCAGGCGGTCGCATCGTTCCTCGAGGAACCTCGACTGCAGCGGGTCTTCAGCTTCCAGTCGCTGTTCGCCGGCGTTGCGCCCCAACAGGCACTGTCGCTGTACGCCGTCATCACCTACATGGACACGATCGCCGGCGTCTATGAGGTCCGCGGCGGGATCTCCGCCGTCGCAGACGCGCTCGCTCGGGTACTCGCCCGGCGCGGGGTCGAGTTCGAGTACGACTCGCCGGTGACCCGGATCCTGCGCCGTGGCGACGGCACCGGTGCCGTGGACGGCGTCGAGATCGCCGGCGACCAGCGGGTCCGCCTCGACGCCGTCGTCTGCGACGTCGACCTGCCGGTCGCCTATCGGACCCTGCTCGACGTCAAGGCACCTCGTCGGACCCGTCACGCCCAGTACGCGCCGTCGTGCGTGGTCTGGTCCGCGGGCGTCCGAGGGATCCCGCCGGCCGGGACGGAACACCACAACCTGCATTTCGGCTGGGAGTGGGACGATGCCTTCGCGGCGCTCGCGTCCGGCGTTCGGATGCGAGACGCGTCGACGTTCGTCACCGTCGCATCGCAGACCGACCCGACCGCGGCACCCGATGGCTGCAGCACGATCTTCGCCCTCGAACCCGTCCCGAATCTGGGCGGCAAGGTCGATTGGGCATCCGAAGCCGACCAGCACGCCGGCGTGCTCCGCGATCGGCTCCGGTCGTACGGATACCCGGTCGACGACGTGGTGGTCGAGCGCTTCGTCGATCCGCTCCGCTGGCGCGCGCTCGGTCTCGACCTCGGCACGCCGTTCTCGCTCGCGCACACCTTTGCCCAGACCGGTCCGCTGCGTCCCCGCAACATCGATGAGCGCGTGCCGGGGTTGGCGTTCACCGGTGGCGGTACCGTCCCCGGCGTCGGCGTCCCGATGGTGATGCTGTCCGGCCGGCTGGCCGCCCAGCGGATCGAACAGTACGCGGTCGCCACCCGCACCGTGCGCTGGTGACACGAGCCGCCGTCGACGACGTCGACCGCCGCGATCGGTGTCGGATACCGTTCGCGGACATGACGTCGACGATCGCACGGGCGGATCGGGTCTGTCGCCGCGTCAACCGGCAGCACGGCGTCACGTACTACGTGGCGGCACAGCTCTTGGACCGAACGCAGCGGCGCCACGTCCACGCCCTGTACGCACTGTGTCGTCGGGCCGACGATCTCGTCGACACCGTCGAACTCGCCCAGGTACGCCGTGAGCGCCTCGCCGCGTTTCGCTCCGACTTCGACGCGGCGCTCGATGGGCACGAGCGCTCGGGCGGTGCACCGGCCACCGACCCGGTCCTGGCGGCCGCCGCTCGCACGATCGTCGAGTTCCGGCTCGACCGGTCGTTGTTCGACCGCTTCTTCGCCGCGATGGAAGCCGACCTGTCGACGACCGGCTACGACACGTGGCCCGATCTCCTCGGGTACATGGACGGCTCGGCGGCGGTGATCGGCGAAATGCTGCTACCGATCCTCGATCCGACCGATCCCGCGGCGGCACTCGAACCGGCGCGTCATCTCGGTGTGGCGTTCCAGCTGACGAACTTCCTCCGCGACATCGACGTCGATCTCGATCTCGGTCGTCGCTACCTCCCGCGCGACGACCTGGAACGATTCGCTGTCGATCTCGACCGGCGGGAGGTCACGTCCGAGTTCGTCGACCTCATGCGGTTCGAGATCGATCGGTGTCGAGCACTGTACGCCGCCGCCGGCGACGGTCTGGCCTACCTGCCGGTGCGCAGCCGCCGATGCGTCGGGACGGCGCTCGTTGCGTATCGGGAGATCCTCGACCGGATCGAGCGCAACGGCTACGACGTGTTCTCGCAACGAGCGACCGTACCGACCGGACGAAAGCTCCGCATCGCTGCCGGTGTGTACCTGCGGCCATGAGGGCTCGGTGACGTCACCGATCGTCGAACGAGCCGCCGGGGCGGTGGCCCTCGGCGCGATGCTCGCGACCCCGTTCGTTCCTCGCAGCAGCCGTCGTCGGCTCGCGCTGACCTGGGTGACGGTCGTCAGCGGTGCGACCCGGACCTGGGCGATCGAGCGCCGGTGCCGGGGAGCCGCGGCGGCGACGGCGACGGCCGGCGCGGTGACCGTCGGCACGCTCGCCGCCGAGGCGTGGGGCGTCGGGTCCGGCCGGTTGTTCGGCCGCTATGCCTACACCGATCGGCTCCGTCCCCACGTCGCGGCCGTGCCCGTACTCGTGCCCCTTGCGTGGTACGCGGTCGCACTGCCGGCACGGGCGGTGGCGCATCGTGCGCTCGGCGCCCGGACGACTCCCGGCCGCCGGGTCGGGTTGGGCGCCGTCGCGCTCACGGCGTGGGACCTGTTCCTCGATCCGCAGATGACCGCAGAGGGCCACTGGCGATGGCCTGCCGGCGGCCGCTACCGCGGCGTGCCACTGCACAACTACGCGGGATGGCTGGTCGTGGCGGCGGCCGTCATGACGGCCCTCGAGCGCTCGACGGCCTCGACCGACGATGCCCACCTCACGACCTACGGGGCGCTCGCCACACTCGAGACCTTGGCGTTCTCGACGTTCTGGCGCGATCCGCTCGTCGCGCTGGCGGGCGGCGGGACGATGCTGCCGCTCACCGCGGCAGCGCTGGCTCAGCGTTCGGCGGCCGCCCGGGCCGTCGCCTCGATGCGGGCGACGTAGGCGGCCCACCACTCGGCGTCGCCCTCGGGCAGGTTCGTGGCGGCGGCGCGCAGCCCGGCGGTGCCGTCGATCAGTTCGCGCGCCACGTCGGCGTGGCCGGCGTGGCGATGCGTCTCGGTGGCGACGTGGACCAGGATCCAGTGCAGGGTGACCGGGTTGGTCTCGTCGGACCACCACGGCACCCGTCCCTCGGCGTCGAGGTCGAGCGCCGCGATCGTCGCGTCGGCGTGAGCGGTTGCCCGCCCGTACAACCCGACGATGTCGTCGCGTGTCTCGGTCACGGTCGCGAACATGTCGGCGTTGGGCGGGGCGTCGTCGGCGATCCACGGCAGCGGCTCGTCGTGGGGGCGGCCGAAGGTGATCCCGAAGTAGTCGTACTCGACGGTGGCGAGATGCTTGACCAGACCGAGCAGATTCGTGCCGGTCGGGGTCATCGGTCGTCGCACGTCGTACTCCGACAGGCCGTCGAGTTTCCACAGCATCGCCTCGCGCCCGACCCGGAGGTAGCGGTGCAGTGTCTCCTTCGGATCGCGTGCCATTCACCAGTCTCCCACGGTCGGTTGATGCCAGACCACGACCGACCCAGTCGGTGACGTCGGACCGCGACGTGACGTGTCGGTCGTGGTCCGACATCGACCGACGACCGGCACCGTCGAGTCGGCTTTGTGGCAGGATCGGCGGCGATGCAGGTAGTGGTGGTCGGCGCTGGAGTGGGCGGGTTGTGTGCGGCGATCCGGCTGCGTGCGGCGGGCCACGACGTCACCGTGTTCGAACGCAACCCGGTCGTGGGCGGCAAGCTGGCCGCGCTGCGCAAGGGCGGGTACACGTTCGACCTCGGGCCGACACTGTTCACGATGCCGCACCTCTTCGACGACGTGTTCCGCGTCGCCGGCTCCTCGTTGGCGGCCCAGGTGCAGATGACGCGACTCGATCCCCAGTTCCGGTATCGCTGGGCGGACGGTTCGACCCTCGACGTTCCGAACGATCGCGAGCGCACGCTCGACCGGGTCGAGGCGTTCTCGCCCGATGACGGCGACTCGTGGATGGACTTCGAGTACCACGCGCAGCAGATCTGGGAGGTCGCCGAGCGAACCTTCTTGGCCGGCACGGTCCGTTCGCCCTGGACGCTGGTCGCGAGGTCGAAGAACCCGCTCGATCTCGACCGGATCGAAGGTAAGCGGACGCTGCATCGGCTCGCCCAGGCGTACTTCGACGATCGGCGCCTGCAGCAGCTGGTCGGTCGCTACGCGACGTACTCGGGCTCGTCGCCGTACCGAGCGCCGGGGACGCTGTCGTGCATCTTCCACATCGAGCAGGAGTACGGCTGTTGGCACCTGCACGGTGGCGTCGCCGTGCTCGCCGAGCGGTTGGCGACGACGGCTCGGCGGATCGGGGTCGACCTCCGTCTCGGCGTCGACGTCGGCCGTGTCGCGACGTCTCGTGGCAGCATCAGTGGCGTCGACCTCGCCGACGGCGGTCGTCAGCCGGCCGACGTCGTCGTCAGCGACGTCGACGCCGAACACCTCTACACCGACCTGCTGCCCGACTCGAAGCGACGCAAGCGGATCACGAAGATGGGTCGATCCATGAGCGCGTTCGTGATGTGTGCCGCGGTCCGCGGTCGAACCGAGGGAGTCGCCCATCACAACGTGTTCTTCTCGCTCGACGACGAGCAGGAGTTCGACGATCTCGCGAAGGGGCGGCCGGCCACCGACCCGACGGTGTACGCGTGTGTCTCGTCGGTCACCGACCCGTCGATGGCGCCGACCGACGCCGAGAACTGGGTGTTCCTCGTCAACGCGCCCGCCGACACGGGGATCGACCGCAAACTCATGTCGGCGGCGGTCCTCAACCGCGTCGCGGAGCGAGGGATCGACCTGCGTGACCGCATCGAGTTCACCCGCACCCTCCTGCCCGCCGACATCGACGCCCGGTACCGAGCACCTGGCGGGGCGATCTACGGCACCTCTTCGAACGGACGGACGGCGGCGTTCCGACGCCCCTCCAATGTCGGTCCGGTCGACGGCCTGTTCCTCGTCGGAGGCTCGACACACCCCGGCGGTGGACTGCCGCTCGTCGCCACCGGGGCCCACATCGTCGCCGACCTCGTCGGATGACCCTCCGTGGCGTGCTGACGCTCGCGCGTCTCGCGGCCGCGGCATGGATCGCGCCCCGTGTGATCCGCAGTGCACTGGTGCGCCGCTCGTCGGCCGGTGCCGTCATGTCGACCATGGCGCGGTCCGACACCGACCGGTGTGATGTCTCGGTCGTCGTTCCCGCCCGTGACGAGGTGACCCGGCTCGGTCCATTGCTCACGGCGTTGGGTGATCGCCACGAGGTCATCGTCGTCGACGACGGGTCGGCCGATGGCACCGCCGACCTGGCGCGATCGTTCGGAGCGCGCGTCGTGACCGTCGGCGCCCGCCCGGCCGGATGGGTGGGCAAGACGTGGGCACTGCGGTGCGGAGCGCAGGCGGCGACTTCGCAGTGGGTCGTCCACCTCGACGCCGACGTGCGCCCTGATCCTCGCCTGCCGTCCGCCCTCGTCGCACACGCGGAATGCCATCGCCTCGATCTGCTCACCGCCGGAACTCGTGCCGTCGCTCCGACGTGGGCAGCGCGGTGGTTGCACGCAGCGATGCTGGCGACGCTCGTCTACCGGTTCGGTGGCCCCGGCGCAGACAGCACCGGGCGCGAGCTGGCGAACGGTCAGGTCCTCGTCGCCCGCCGATCGCTCCTGTGTGGACCGCACGGCTGGAAGGCAGTGGCGTCGCACGTCACGGAGGATGTCGCGCTCGTGCGCCTGCTGGCCGCATCCGGCCATCGGGTGGCAATGGCCGAGGGATTCGATCTGGTCTCGATCGAGGTCGCCTCGTTCACCGAGGCGTGGCGCGGGTGGGGCCGCTCGATCGGTCTGCCGGGGGTCGAACCGCGATGGCGGATCGCGGTCGACGCAGCCGCGCTCGCGTTGACCATGCCGATCCCGCTGCTGCGCCTGCTCTCCCGACGAGCTGACGCACTCGATCTCGCCCTCGTGGCCATGCGGGTCGGCACCGCGGTCGGCCTGACCCCCGCCTATCGGCCGGCGGGGCTCGCCGTGTGGATGGCTCCCGCAGCCGACCCGGCGGCCATCGTCGCCGTCGCGCTCGCGGCGGTACGTCGGAGCGTCAACTGGCGTGGCCGTCGGCTGCCCGTGCCCCGCTGATCGCGGCCCCGCTGATCGCAGCCTGCGCGAACCGGAGACCGACGAAGGTCATGAGGACCCCGGTCGCTGCCGTGCGTCGCGAGCCGTCCAGGGCGAGCTGGACGAACGGGAACGCGGCAACACCGGTGCGGGCCGCCACGTCGAACCGGCGGGTGGCCGCCCAAGTGAGGGCGACGAGCGCCGTGCTCGCGGCGGCCGGTCGTGGTGCGGCGACTGCTGCGGTGCCGACGAACGTC
>NZZV01000117.1 GCA_002698945.1 Acidimicrobiaceae bacterium | reverse complement strand
AGAAGGAGCTGTGCGCCGACCTCACCATCATCGGCCCGGTCACACCGTAGGCGCACCGTCAGCCACAGAGCCTCCGGCCAGAACTCTCTTCGCCACATCCACCTCAACGTGCACAGCGGCACGTCAGTGGAGCGACATGTCACCGGTGCCGCTCAGAACGCAATCACGGACCGAGGACCAGGGGACCAGCCATACCGCTCGCTGTGCCCGTTCAGGGTGGTACCTCACTCTCGGGCTGGGTGATGTTCTGAACGCTTGGCCTGCGGTCTACTGAAGTCCGAGGTGCACACTCAAGCGGTCGATGATCTCGCGCTGGACGTCACGTCCGACGCGCTCGCCGCGCCAGATGAGTTCCTCACCGAATTGCCCATCAACGAATCTGTCACCGGCAATCGCGACCGGTCGTGCGTAGCGTGGCGCTACATGCCAGTGCACGTGCGGGTTCGGGCGACCGTCAAGCCAAGGCGGGTCCGCGTTGTCCTCCCGGTACGCCCAGTTGCGCAAACACGACACGTTGACCATCGATGCACCGAGTTCATTCTCGAGCGCCGCTTCGATCAGCCGGTACAACGCAAAGAACTCCAACGCCTCGCGCTCGTCGAGTTCACCGACCTTGGCCACGTGCCGGAGCGACACCAGCAACAACGCGCCAGGCACCGATTGATCGGGATGCAGCACCACCTTCCAGAACTGGCTCACTGCGAAGGTGAGCGGATCGTCCTCAGGCGACGTGCAACTGACGCAGACCGGGTCGAGTTGCACCGCTGCTCGGTGCTCCGGGGCACGAAAGACGACTGGCGGTTTCTCGGTCACGCCCACGAGTCTGACCCGTGGCGACGCCCGCACCGGCCAATCTCACCAACCGTGGCAGCCATCGGACACCATCAGAAGCGTTCAACAACTTCGTTGCGTTGATCGACGTCAGCCCGGACCTACTGCCGGATGCGGCATCGGCGACCATTGGATGCCGCGCTGCGCGGGCAGCGCTCAGGGCCGTCCCGCCGCACCCTGTTAGCGTCGCCGCGCATGGGCGCCCACGGCATGCACGCACACCCGACGGACGATGTGACGATCGACTACTACGCGGCGGGGGAGGGGCCCGCGATCGTGCTCGTGCACGGCATCACCGAGAGCCGTCGTACGTGGGATCCGCTGTTCCCGCAGTTCCTGCAGGCCGGCTACCGGGTGATCCTGATCGACTTGCGCGGCCACGGCGACTCGTCGAAGGTCGCTCCCTACGACCTGGCGACGATGGCCGGCGACGTCGGTGCCGTGCTGGCGGCCGAAGGGCTGGACGACGCATTGCTCGTCGGGCATTCGCTCGGGGGCGCCGTCGTGTCGGCCTACGCAGCCGGCGGACCCTGCCGCGGCGTGGTGAACGTCGACCAGCCGCTCCTGCTGTCGGGCTTCAAGGCGATGCTCGCCGAACTCGAACCGATGCTGAAAGGATCGCCCGAGGAGTTCGACGGCGCGATCTCCGCGATCTTCGACGAGATGGCCGGCCCGCTCGCCGGCCACGAGCGCCAGCGGGTCGACACACTGCGTGACGGTGATCAGGAGGTCGTGCTCGGCGTCTGGGACCTGGTGTTCTCGGCGAGTGCGGACGAACTCGATGCCATCGTCGACGGCGTGGTCGGCTCGATCACGGCCCCGTACCTGTCGCTGCACGGCATCGACCCGGGCCCGGAGTATGCGGAGTGGCTCACGGGCAAGCTGCCCTCCGCCACCGTCGAGGTCTGGGCCGACCAGGGCCATTACCCGCACCTGATCGACCGGCACCGGTTCGTCGAACGAGTCCGCGAGTTCGACCCTGCGATGTAGCGACGGGAGGTGTCGGATACCTCCTGTCGGTCGACGTGTCGGTCGGCCAGGTCGATGGCGACAGGAGGTATCCGACACCTCCTGTCAGGAGAGCGGGTCGGGGCGGCCGATCGAGGTGGTGACCGTCTGCCAGGCGAGGTCGATCTGGGCCAACGACAGCCGCGTCGGCTGCGCCGACGCCCATTCACCCAATCGTCGGCCGTCGACGGCGGTCACGCCGGGCATGACCTCGACCCACGCCGGACCACCCTCGACCGGCGGTGCCCAGTGCACGTCGAGGAGTCGGTCGCTCTCCATCGCGCACCGGCGGAGGGCGTCGTCGAGCGGGCCACGCACGATCGCGGCGCGGGCCACGGCGGTCGCCTGCGGGGGCGTGTCGAGCGGCTCGGGGATCGGTGCCAACGAGGTGCGCACGGCGAAGATGCCCGCGGGCCCGATCAGCACGTGTTCCGATCCGCCGAGCTTGTCGTCGGCGATCTCGTACACGACCCGCCACGGCGGCGCAGGAAGCTCTCTCAGTGCTCCACCGGTGAGACGGCCGGTGGGCGGCGCCATGTCGCCGCTCGACGACGGGGCGTCCTTCAACGCCTTCTTCGCCCACATCAGACCGGCGGGCACGACGACGGCCACGATGATGAGCGGGATGATGATGCCGAGTCCCATCGGACGACGAGTTTCGCACGCCCGACCGTCGTCGTGGGTGACCGGCCAGTCGCACAGCCGGGCTCGGTCACTGTTCGATGAGCGGATCGACCTCGATGAGGGTCTGCATGTCGTGCAGCGTGAGGTGGTCGTCGACGAGACAGTTGAGTCGGTAGATGCCGACCTGACCGAGGAACGCCGTCACCTCGAGGGTGTCGCCTGGTGACACCGCCGGCGCCACGCCGACGATGTCGCCGTCGGGTGCCTGGACCTGCAGGTCGTGAGGGAGGGCGCCGGTGTTGTCGACGATGAACGTGACCTCGTCACCGACGCGGAAGTCGGGGACGTCGTCGACGGCGACGAACTTGTACTCCTCGCCCGAGTCGTCCACACGCAGCTCGACGTCGTACGACCGCTCGACGTCGGGTCCGGCGTCGTCGTCGCCGCACGCCGACAAGAGGGCCATCGGTGCGACCGCCAACACCGCCACCGTTCGAGCCATGTTTCGAGCCACAGTTCGCCGCGAGATGCTCACACCTCCAAGGTCGATCCGACGCCGCTGGAAGTTCCCGTCGAGGGCCACGCCTCGTAGCCTGTCGGGCCTATGCGTCTCGGGATCGATCTGGATGGTGTGGTGGCCGACTTCAACGCGGGGTGGATCCGGCTCCACCGCGACGAGTTCGGGAGCGAGCTGCATCCCGAGATGGTGACCACGTGGGACGGGCTCCACGAACTCGGTGGCTTCGCCGACATGAACGCCTTCTGGGCGTGGGCCCGGGGCAACGACGACCGCCCGTCGATCTTCCGACACCTCGAGGTGTACCCGGACGCGCTCGAGACGCTGCACCGCCTCGACCGGGAGGGCCACGACATCGTGATCGTCACGACCAAGCCCAAGTGGGCCCGCCAGGACACCCTGCGCTGGCTCGCGGATCACGAGCTGCCGACCAGCGAGGTGCACATGACGTTCACCAAGCACGAGGTCGCGTGCGACGTCTACCTGGACGACAGCCCCGAGGTCGTTCCGAGCCTCGTGCAGCATCGCCCGGAGGCGACGGTGTGTCGCTTCATCCGCCCGTGGAACCACCCGGTCGAGGGCGCCGTCGACGTGACCTCGTGGACCGACTTCCATGACGTCGTCACCAAGGTCGTCACCGAGCGTTCATCCACAATTGGCTGAACTGGCGAGGCAAGCCGGCTCGCGCGACTAGATTATGGCGCGTTCCCCCCGCCGACCCACTCGGGGTCGCGCACGGCGGGAGCCACGCAGCTGAACAATCCGAAAGGTAGACACACTATGAAGCGACGCTCACTGGTCGCCGTGCTCGCCGCCGGTTCGCTCGTCCTCGCCGCCTGCGGCGACGACGACGACACCGCCGACGAGCCGTCCGAGGACACCACGGCGGACACCGAAGCCGAAGAACCGGCCGAGGAGACGCCCGACACGACCATGGCCGAAGAACCGGCCGAGGAGACGCCCGAGACCACCATGGCCGAAGAACCGGCCGAGGAGACGCCCGAGACCACGATGGCCGAGGGCGACATGGAGACGCCCGAAGGCTGGCCCGAGTCGCTCGTGTTGACGCTCACCCCGTCGCAGGAGGCCGGTGGCCTCGTCGAGACCGCCGAGCCGCTCGCCGTCGCCCTCGAAGAGGCGCTCGGCATCGACGTCGAAGCGATCGTGCCGTCCGACTACGCCGGCGTCATCGTCGCGCTCCAGTCGGGGCAGGCCCAGATCGCCGGCGGTCTCGGACCGTCGCAGATGGTGCAGGCGGCCGACACCGCCGGTGCCGACCTGATCCTGCAGTCCGTCCGCTTCGGTGATTCGCAGTACGTCACGCAGTGGATGACCAACGATCCCGCCACCTACTGCGCCGACGAGCCGGTCGACGTGCCCGACGACGAGGGCAACTCGATGCTGTTCTGCAACGGCGTCGATCAGGCCACCGGTCCGTCCGACGGTCCGATCGGTGAGGACCAGCTGCCGAACGTCGCCGGTCAGACGGTGTCATTCGTCGACCAGGGCTCCACCTCGGGCTACCTGATCCCGTCGCTGGGACTCCTCGAGGCCGGCGTCGACCCGATCGAGGACATCGAGACGCTGTTCGCCGGTGGCCACGACCTGTCGGTCCAGGCCATCTACGACGGTGACGCCACGGTCGGCGTGTCGTTCAACGACGCCCGCGGCCAGCTCGTCGAGACCGTCCCCGACGTCGGCGAGAAGGTCGTCGTGTTCGGTTGGTCGTCGCCGATCCCGAACGACGGCTTCGCAGTCGCGGGTGATCTGCCCGACGATCTGAAGACCGCCATCACCGACGCCCTCGTCGCCTACGCCGAGAGCGAAGACGGCGCGGTCGTCATGGACGAGCTGTACGAGATCGACGGCCTCGTGCCGGTGCCCGAGGGTTCGTACGACATCATCCGCAACCTCGAGACCGAACTGTCCGACCTGCTCGGCTGATCTCGCTCGAGACGCAGTGACACGCTCCGGGCCCCGTCCACTCGTTGGACGGGGCCCGGCCGCGTGCGGTGCTCCATTCGGTCGCGCCGGCCACGACCACTACTGTCCCAAGGGACCACGATCTCCCGCCGCCATGCCACACGAGGAAACCCGATGATCCGATTCGACAAGGCCAGCGTCACCTACCCCGGTGGCGTCGTCGCCATGAAAGACCTCGACCTCGAGATCGGAGACGGCGAGTTCGTCGTCATCGTCGGTCTGTCAGGTGCCGGCAAGTCGACGCTCATCCGGGCGATCAACGGGCTGGTGCCGCTCACGAGCGGCGGGCTGGACGTCAACGGGCACGACGTCCCGAACCTGTCCGCCAAGGGCCGTCGCCAGCTGCGCGCCGAGGTCGGGATGATCTTCCAGGGATTCAACCTGGTCGATCGCACGACGGTGCTCAACAACGTCCTCATGGGCCGCCTGCCTCGTGTCCCGCTGTGGCGGACCTTGATCGGCAAGTACCCCGACGAAGACATCCAGATCGCCGCCAAGGCGCTCGACCGGGTGGAGATCCTCGACCGTGCCTACGTGCGGGCGACCAACCTCTCGGGCGGACAGCGTCAGCGGGTCGGCATCGCCCGCGCCCTGGCGCAAGAACCCAAGATCGTCCTCGCTGACGAGCCCGTCGCCTCGCTCGACCCGCCGACCAGCCACGTGGTGATGAAGTACCTGCAACAGATCAGCCGCGACCTCGGCATCACGACGATCGTCAACCTCCACTTCCTCGACCTCGCCACGGCCTACGCCGACCGGATCATCGGACTCCGCAACGGCGAGCTCGTGTTCGACGGGCCGGGCTCCGAAGCCGACGAGCACACGTTCCGTGACATCTACGGCCGCAGCCTGACCGCCGACGACACGATGGCGAAGCAGGCGGCCCTGTGAGCGATTCGCCGCTGCGGCTCCCACCCAAGCCGAAGCCGTCGCCGTGGACCGTCGGGTTGTCGCTCGGGATGGTCGTCTTCACGGTCGTGTGTGCCCGCACGGTCGGGTTCTCGTTCTCCGGTCTGGTCGAAGACCTCGGCCGCACCAACCCCGTCGCCCAGGGGCTGGTCGACATCTCGTGGGGTGAGATGTTCTCGGAGCGATCGCGCCGGGCGTTCCTCGAGACGTTGCAGATGGCCGTGATCGGCACCACCGCCGGTGCGGTCGTCTCGCTGCCGATCGCGCTGTGGTCGACCGAGGTCGGCAACCCGTACTTGATTCCCCGTGTGCTGCTGCGCTCGTTCAACAACGTCGTACGCGCCATCCCCGACCTGCTCTGGGCGGGTTTGTTCGTGCTCGGCGTCGGCATCGGTGCCCTGCCGGGCGTGCTGGCGCTGTTCTTCTTCTCGATGGCCGTGATCGTCAAGCTCACTGCCGACACGCTGGACGGGATCGACATGGGCCCGATCGAGGCGGCCAAGGCATCGGGCGCCTCGCACACACAGATGCTGCGCACGGCCGTCGTGCCGCAGATCCTGCCCGCGTACAGCTCGTACGTCCTGTACGACTTCGAGCTGAACCTGCGTGCGTCGGCCGTGCTCGGCCTCGTGGGCGCCGGCGGCATCGGGCAACGCATCGACTTCTTCCGCGGTCGCGGCGACTGGAGCAAGCTTTGGGGCCTCGTCCTCATGTTCTTCCTCGTCGTGGTCGTCGTCGAGTGGCTGTCCGTCAAGATCCGGAGGCGCCTCGTATGAGCTCGATCAGCACCGGCGCGCCGGTGCAGTTGCCCTCGAAGCCGCGCGACACGTTCAAGCTCGTCGTCACCACGGCGTTCGTCGTCCTGTTCGGCTGGTCGGCGATCTCGGTCGACCTCAAGTGGTCACGCCTGCTCGACGCCCCCGCCGACATGTACCGCCTGTTCAAGGCGATGTACAGCGACATCCCGTGGGAGGAACTCGATCGGCTGGCAGGGCTGATGTGGGACTCGATCGCCATGGCCTGGGTCGGCACCATCATGGCTGCCATCTTCGCCGTGCCGCTCTCGTTCCTCGCGGCGGAGAACCTCGTCGGACGACCCATCGCCTGGGTCACCCGCCAGGTGTTCAACGTGTTGCGCGCCGTCCCCGAGGTGATCCTCGCCTTGCTGTTCGTGCCGATGTTCGGCCTCACGCCGATGGCCGGTGTGCTGGCGATCGCCGTCGGGTCGATCGGCTCGCTCGGCAAGCTGTTTTACGAGATCATCGAGAACATCGACAGTGGCCCGATCGAGGCGACCGACGCCGTCGGCGCCGGACGCTTGCAGCGACTGCGGTGGGGCGTCATCCCGCAGGTCGCGCCCGAGCTCACCTCGTTCCTGCTGTACCGGTTCGAGATCAACATCCGTGCATCGTCGGTGCTCGGCATCGTCGGCGCCGGCGGCATCGGCGGGGTCCTGGCCGACACCGTCCGGTTCAAGGAGTACGGCGTGGCCGGGCTGGCCCTCATCGTCGTCATCGTCGGCACGATCATCGTCGACACGATCTCCGGCGCGATCCGCCGCCGGATCGTCGCCGGCCGCACGATCGACATCGGCGAGGCGCAGATGTACGCCGTCGACACCGGTGGTCTGTCGTGAGTGCCCGGCCCGACTTCATCCTGGGTGTCGACCTGGACGGTGTCGTGGCCAACCACACCTGGCGTTTCCGGGAGATCTACGCCGGGATCAAGGGCATCGATCCGCAGACGTTGCCGCTGGAGCGGTCGTGGGACTTCCACGAGTGGGGTTTCGAGGCCGACGAGTACGCGCAGTACCACCGCATCGCCGTCATGGAACACGACATGTTCCGCACGATGCCGGTGATGGACGGCGCCGCCGATGTCTTGTGGCGCCTGTCCGACGCCGGGGTCTGGATCCGGATCATCACGCACCGTCTCTACGTGCACTGGGGCCACGAGAAGGCGATCGCAGACACCGCGGCCTGGCTCGACATCAACAAGATCCCGTACCGCGACCTCTGCTTCCTCGGTGCCAAGCCGCAGGTCGAGGCCGACGCCTACATCGATGACGCTCCGCACAACATCGAGCAGTTGCGCGCCGCCGGCAACACGGTCATCGCCTTCGAACAGCCGTACAACCGCGACCTCGAGGGCGACCCGCGCGCCCAGACCTGGATCGATGTCGAAGAAATCGTGATGGAACTCGTCACCGAGCACACCGGCCGCTTCGAGACCCAACTCCCCGGCTTCGACGCCGGCAGCGACCGCATCGACCGCCGCCGCACCTAGCACCATCTGTGCCTCACAGGTTCTGGGCGTGTTGGAAGCCGAAGCGACCCTTGATGCAGAGGTTGCCGTGGGTGATGGGGGAGTCGGGTGGTGAGGTGACCTTGACGATCGTGCCGTCCTGCACGTGCAGTTCGAGGTTGCAGCCGACACCGCAGAACGCACAGATCGTCTCGGTCACGGTCTGATCGTCCTCGTGCCACGTACCGGCGGCGCGCATGTCGAACTCGGTCGTGAACATCAGCGCACCGGTCGGGCAGACCTGGATGCAGTTGCCGCAGTAGACGCAGGCGGAGTCGGGGAGCGACACGTCGTTCTCCGTCGAGATGTGGCTGGCGAACCCACGCCCGGCGACGTCGATCACGAAGCTGTGCTGCCACTGATCGCCGCACGCGTCGACGCACTGGTAGCAGAGGATGCACTTCGAGTAGTCGCGGACGTACAGGTCGTTGTCGACCTTGACCGGTTGGGTGACCGTCGCTGCGTCACTGCCGTAGCGGCTCGGGTCGGCGCCGTACACGTCGTTCCACTCGTCGACGCCGTCGGTGAGCGACAGGTCGACCGACGAACCGAGGAACTCGAGCACCATCTTGCGCGAGTGGTCGACCCGCTCGGATCGTGTGTGCACCACCATGTCGGGTTCGACCGGTCGCGAACACGAGGGGACGAGCACGCGAGATCCTTCGACCTCGACCATGCACACGCGGCAGGCGTTCTTGGGGGTGATCGTCTCGCCATAGCAGAGCGTGGGGATGTCGCTCCGGTCGCGGCCACCGGCGGCTTGCAGGATCGTCGTGCCGTCGGGCACGGTCACCGACTCGCCATCGATCGTCAGTGTCACCGGGGTCGGCTCTGGTGTCATCGCAGCGCTCCCAACCGGACCACGGCCGACTCGATTGCGTTGTAGGCGGTCTGGCCGAGGCCACAGATGCTGGCGTCGCGCATCGCGACACCAATCTCGTTCAACAACGCCAGATCGACCTCACGATCGCCGCCGGCGAGGATGCGCTCGATGGCCTCCTCCTGGCGTACCGTGCCGACGCGACAGGGCACGCACTGGCCGCACGACTCGTCGCGGAAGAACGCGGCGATGCGCCGGATCAGATCGTCGAGGTCGGCGTTTTGGTCGAACACCATGACGACCCCCGAACCGAGCGAGAGTCCCGCGGCACGGGCCTCGTCGGGGGCGAGCACCAGATCGAGGTCGTCGGGGCCGACGAAGTTCCCAGCGGCTCCGCCGAGGAGCACCGCGCTGACCTCCGATCCCTCGTGCAGACCGGCCCGTTCGATCAGGTCCGCCAGGGTTTCGCCGGATGGCACTTCGTACACGCCGGGTCGTCGCACGGCGCCGGACAGGCAGAACAGCCGGTGGTCGGCGCCGTACCCGTCGAGCAGGACATACGGCACGTTCATCAACGTCTCGACGTTGTTGACCACGGTCGGCTTGGCGAACAACCCCTCCTGGAACGGGAACGGCGGCTTGTTGCGGGGCTCGCCCCGATAGCCCTCGATCGAGTTGAAGATCGCCGTCTCCTCGCCACAGATGTAGGCACCGGCGCCGCGAACGAGGGTCACGTCGAACCCGGTGCCACCGCCGAGGAGGTTGCGCTCGCGGCACGCCACGATGGCGGCTTCGAGGGTGAGACGGGCTCGGGGGTACTCCCCACGGAGGTAGATGTAGCCCTGTTCGCAGTCGGTGGCGACTGCGGCGATGCACATCGACTCGATCAGCGCGAACGGGTCGTTCTCGATCAACGTGCGGTCCTTGAACGTGCCCGGTTCGGACTCGTCGGCGTTGCACACCAGGTAGTGCGGGGTGGCGGGTTGGGCGCGCACCGCCTCCCACTTCCGTCCGGTCGGGAACCCGGCCCCGCCGCGCCCGACGAGCCCTGACTCGGTCACGGCTGCGATGACGGCGTCGGGGCCGATCTCGCGAGCGATGCGCAGCGCCTCGAAGCCCCGGTCGGCCAGGT
>NZZV01000116.1 GCA_002698945.1 Acidimicrobiaceae bacterium | reverse complement strand
GCATCATCAAACGCGCCGTCGCCCGCGACGTCTACCAAGCCATCAAAACCGACCTCACCCCCACCACAAACACCTCTTGACAAACATAGGAGCATCCCGGATCCTGAGCGCGACATGAAGGTGAGGGTCAGCGGGCGGAGCGGAGGCAGGTGCGGGCGAGGTCGGCGCCGACGCCGGGTTGCGACATGATCGTCGGGGTGACCACGCAGTGCATCCCGGCGGCCTCGACGGCCTGTGCGTGGCCGGCGTCGACCGTGTCGATCACCAGTGTCGATGCGACCGGTGCGTACAACCCCGCGACCCCGGCGACCGAGGGATCGACGCCCAGTTCGGCGAGCATCCGGTCAGCGGGCCCCTTGAGCGCCGCGCCTCCGACGATCGGTGAGATCGCCACCACGGAGTCGCGCCGCGATCGCAGCGCCTCGTCGATGCCCGGGAGCGCGCGCAGGGGTCCGATCGACACGATCGGATTCGAAGGGGCGATGACGACCAGGTCGGCCGACGTGAGCGCGTCGGCGACCGCCGCGGTCGGCTCGGCGCCATCGTGTTCGAATCGGACGTCGGAGACCGGCACGCCGTGCCGGAGGCGGACGAAATAGTCCTGGAACGTCACCTCGCGCCCCGCTTCGTGACCGTCGCCACCCAACGTGACCACGGTGCGGAACCGATCGTCGGTCACCGGCAGCATCCGCAGCCCGAGGCCCCACGCCTGAGCGATCTCGGCGGTGACCGCTGTGAGGGTGGCACCCTCGGCGAGACGAGCGGTGCGGTAGAAGTGGGTCGCCAGGTCGGTGTCGCCGAGATTGAACCAGGTCGGCGCCGCGGTGGAACCGTCGGGACGGACCTCGGCGTAGCGCGCGAGCGCCGCCATGGCGTTCCACGTCTCACCGGCGAGCCCCCAGCCGCGTTCGTCGTCGGTCGCCCCGGCCAGGGTGTACGTGATCGTGTCGAGGTCGGGCGAGATCGACAGGCCGTGCAGCACCGTGTCATCGCCGGTGTTGACGATCGCAGTGACGTCGGCAGCGTCGACGACCTCGAGCAGACCGCGGAGGAACCGGGCCGCGCCGACACCGCCACAGAGGACGGCGATGCTCGCGCTGGTGCCGCTCATGAGGCCGATGGCGTTGCGGCCGAGGACTCCGCTGCGGTGCGGTACAGGTCGACCAGGCCGGCGGCGGTGGCGTCCCAGTCGAAACGGCGGACGTTGCGATAGCCGGCTTCGATCAGACCCAGTCGTCGCGACCCACCGAGCACCTCGTCGATCGCGTCGGCGAGCACGACCGCCGCGCGTGCCGGATCGTCGACGAGGACGGCACCGTCGCCGGCGATCTCCGGGATCGAACCGACCGCTGTGGCGACGACCGGCGTGCCCGCCGCCTGTGCTTCGAGGACCGGGAAACCGAATCCCTCGTCGATCGAGGGATAGGCGAGCACCGCCGCGTTCCGGTACAGCCACGACTTGGCGGCGTCGTCGATCGTCCCGAGGCGGACGACGGTCTCGGGGTCGGGCAGGCGAGCGATCGATGCCGTGACCCGATCGGTGTCGTCACCCGACGCTCCCGCGAGCACCAGACGGAGATCGACGTGTCGCTGACGGAGCTCGGCGAATGCGTCGACCAGGAACGGGATGTCCTTGCGGCGCTCCTCCGTGCCGACCGTCAACACGAAGCGTGAGCCTCGCAGATCGTCGCGCGGCGCCGCGGTCGCGTCGTCGAGTGCCGGCGGCGGACCGAGCGGCACGGTGCGGACCCGCTCGGTCGCGAGCAACTCGCGGACCGCCGCCGCCGTGCGCTCCGAGCTGGCGTGGATCCACGCGCCGCGAGCGACCGCACGTCGCAGGTTCGCGCCGGCCCGACGGACGAGCGGCGATGCGAGTTCGGGATGGCGGAGGAACCAGCAGTCGTACACCGACACGACGGCAGGAACTGCCGTGGGCGGGGCCACGTAGTTCGTGCCGTGCACGAGTTCGGCACCGTCGAGCCAGCGATCGGCGCGCGGCCGGTCGAGGCGCGACCACAGGTGCGAGGCGACGATTCCAGGTACCGGCAGCCGACGATGACCGGGCAGGGGCGTCGCACGGCCGCTCACGAGGTACGGGACGAGTTCGACGTCGTCTCGTCGGCCCAAGGCGTCGATGCACCCGGCCGCGGCGAGGCCCACCCCGGTTCGGTGTCCGTACAGCGGTCCGGCGTCGATCGCGACCCTCATCGGCGGGTCACGGTAGCCGCAGGAACCCCGCTTCCGCCTCGTAGACTCGCTGCGTCCCCGAGTTCAGGAGTTCTTCGTGCCACGCGCGTTCATCACAGGTATCACCGGCCAGGACGGTCGTCATCTCGCCGAGTTCCTGCACGGCAAGGGGTACGACGTCTACGGCATGGTGAAGGGCCAGAACAATCCGCGTGCGCAGGCCGTGACCGACGAGATGCCGTTCGTGGAGCTGGTGCCGGGTGATCTGGCCGACTTGCCGTCGCTGGTCGCGGCGTTGGAGCTGTCGCAGCCCGACGAGGTGTACAACCTGGGTGCGATCAGCTTCGTGGCGCTGTCGTTCAACCAGGCCGAGTTGACGGCCAACCTGACCGGGCTCGGCGTGTTGCGGATGCTCGAGGCGATCCGGATGATCGGTGGCACCCACGACAACCCGATCCGGTTCTACCAGGCGTCGTCGTCGGAGATGTTCGGCAAGGTACGCGAGACGCCCCAGACCGAGACGACGCCGTTCCATCCCCGCAGCCCGTACGGGTGCGCGAAGGTGTTCGGTCACGACATCGTCGTGAACTATCGCGAGAGCTACGGGTTGTACGCGTGCTCCGGGATCCTGTTCAACCACGAGGGGCCGCGTCGTGGGATCGAGTTCGTCACCCGCAAGGTGACGAACGCGGTCGCCCGCATCAAGCTGGGTCTGCAGCACGAGTTGGTGCTCGGGAACCTCGACGCCAAGCGCGACTGGGGCTACGCGGGTGACTATGTCAAGGCGATGTGGCTCATGCTGCAGCAGGACGAGCCCGACGACTACGTGATCGCGACCGGCGAGACGCACTCGATCGAGGAACTCGTCGAGCGGGCGTTCGCCGAGGTCGGCATCGACAACTGGCGCGATTACGTGCGCCAAGATCCGAAGTTCTTCCGTCCGGCCGAGGTCGACCTGTTGATCGGCGATCCGAGCAAGGCCCGCGAAAAACTGGGCTGGAAGCCCGAAGTCGGCTTCCCCGAACTGGTCTCGATGATGGTCCAGAACGACCTCCAGCTCGAAGCCGCCAAAGCCGGCATCGAACTCTGACGACGGGCGCCTCGCCGGTTGCACGCCGGCGTCAGCGGAGGCGTCGCATGGTCCGCTCGACCCGCGTCAGGAAGCGCTCGCGGTCTGCCGCGTCACAGGTGTCGATGCCGTAGATGGCGCACCAAGTGGTGCGGGTGCGCCACGAGCACATGAGCCGGATCGACCGCGTCATGGTGCGCTTGCCCGACTCGCCCTCGAGCGCGTTGATCAGCTTGGACGACCCGTGGCTGGTCACCGCAACGATGCGTCGGATGTTCGACAGTCGTGGTCGGAGGCGGTTCGCTCCCTCCGGGAGGTCCCACGCCACACCGGCGACCCACACCCGATCGACCCAGCCCTTGAGCATGGCCGGGAAGCCGCTCCACCACGTGGGATAGACGAGCACGAGCGCCTCGGCCCAGCGCAGGTCGTCCGCGTATCGCTGCAGTTCGGGCACGACGCCCGGCACGTGATGGGTCCGCCGCTCGTCGGCGCTCATCGTCGGGTCGAACCCGTCGGCGTACAGGTCGGTCGCTCTGACGTCGTGCCCGGCCGCGCCGAGCGCGTCGACCGCCCGGTCGCGTGCCGCCGCCATGAACGACTCGGGGTCGGGGTGGGCATGGACGACGAGGACCCGCATCAGATCGCCGCCGTCCGTTCCTCGATGTGTCGGAGGAACGCCGCCCGGTCGGTGTCGCTCGTGGTGTCCATGGCGTAGAGCGCCAGCCAGCTCGGCCGGGCTCGCCACCCGCACGACATCCGCAGGGCGCGGGTGAGGACGCGACGCCCGTTGTCGTTGACGACCCTGACGTACCAGCGCGGCGATCCGTAGGTGCTGACACCCACGATGCGACGGACCTGGGGGAGACCGGGGCGGACCTTGCCCCGGTCGTCGAACACGAAGCCGACACCTGGGACCATGACGCGTTCGAGCCACCCCTTGAGCACCGCGGGAAGCCCCGCCCACCACGTCGGGTAGACGAACACGAGGACCTCCGCCGCGCGCACCAGCTCGGCGTGGGCGGCGACCTGGTCGTCGAGGATCGGGTCGTCCGAGTGGTAGGCGGTGCGCTCGGCGCGCGACATCGCCGTGGTGAACCCCTCGTCGTACAGGTCGATCACGGTGACATCGTGACCGGCCGCAACGAGGCCCCGGTGGGCGGCGTCGGCGGCGGCGTGGCAGAAGCTGTCGTCGCAGGGATGGGCGAGCACCAGCAGTGCGTTCACGCGTCGAGCCCGATCTTGCGGCGGAGGTGTGCTCGCACGTCGGGCCACTCGTCACGGATGATCGAGTAGACCGCCGTCTGTCTCGGCGAGGGCTCCGGTGTGTCGGAGGCGAAGCGATGGTTGCGCAAGATGCCCTCGAACGTCGCCCCGATCGACTCGATGCCGCCGCGGCTGAGTGCGTTGCGGGCATCGGTGACGATCTGCACCCGCCACACCCCGTACGCCTCGAACGCGTGGCCGAGCAGCAGATACTTCGCCTCCGTGTTGATCCCGGTGCCTTGGGCCGCACGCGCGAGCCAGGTGCCGCCGATCTCGACCTCGTCGGGAACGTCGCGCCCGCGCCATCGGCGGATCTCGAGGAACCGAGTGCAACCGACCGCTCGATTCGAGGCGACGTCGATCTGGGCGAACGGCAGGACCGCTCCTGCGGCGTGGTCGGCGAGCAGCGATGCGATGTACTCGCGGGCCTCGTCGGGGCCGTCGGGCACCCACGTGAAGTCGTACGTGGAACGCTCGGCCGACGCGGCGGCGTGGAGGTCGTCGGCGTGATCGAGCGAGAGCGGCTCGAGTCGGACCCGTGATCCGGTCAGGGTGACGGGTGGGAGGGGAGCCGCCATGCCGCCAACCTAGTCGTGCACGGTCACGGCCCGACGATGTGCCACACTCCCGCGATGGCGAGCAACGACCCGTTCGGCCTCCGATCGCTCGACATCGACGCGTTGCGCCGCCGGCGCGGCGCGAAGTGGCAGGCGCACCCCGCGCCGTTCGCCGCGTGGGTCGCCGACATGGACTTCGAGGTCGCACCACCGATCGCGGCGGCGCTTCACGAACTCGTCGACGCGCACGAACTCGGCTATCCGAACTGGGGTGGGCCGTACGCCCGGTCGCCGGCGGCGAAGCTGTTCCCGGCTCGGATGGCGGAGCGGTACGGCTGGGATCTCGACTCCGGCCGCGTGCACGATCTGGTCGACGTGATCCAAGGTGTTCGGGCCGCGATCCACCATCGGACCGAACCCGGTGACGGCATCGTGCTCCACCTCCCGGCGTATCACCCGTTCCTCGACTCGATCGAGCCTGCCGGACGCCACCTGATCGGTGTCGGGCACACGGGTGACGGCTTCGACTACGACGACCTGGACGAGCGTCTGGGCCACGATCGGCGTGCGCGGTTGTGGATCCTGTGCCATCCGCACAACCCGCTCGGTCACGGGTTCGACGTGCCGGAGTTGGAGCGGATCGCCGAGATCGCGCTCCGGCACGACTTGGTCGTCGTCTCCGACGAGATCCACGCCGATCTGACCCTGCCGGGGCACACTCACGTGCCGTTCGCCTCGCTGTCGTCGGAGGTCGCGGCCCGGACGATCACGGTCACGTCTGCCTCGAAGGCGTTCAATCTCGCCGGCCTCCGATGGGCGGTCGTGCACGCCGGGGACCGGGAGTTCCACGACGCCCTCGACGCACTGCCCGGCCACTACCTCGGCGCCCCGAACCTGATGGGTGTCACCGCCGCTGCAGCGGCATGGACGGAGGGCGATGGCTGGCTCGACGCCGTCGTCGACGTGCTCGACGGGAACCGCCACCTGCTGGTGGATCTGCTCGCCGAGCATCTGCCGGGCGTCGGCTACCGACCGCCCGACGCGACGTACCTCGCGTGGCTCGACGTGTCGACACTCGACCTCGGAGACGACCCGGCCGCAGTGTTCCGCGAGCGCGGCGTCGAGCTGAGTCCGGGAGCTCAGTTCGGCCGTGGTGGCGAGGGTCACGTACGGCTCAACTTCGCCACGAGTCCGGCAGTGTTGCGTGATCTGGTCACGACGATGGCCGGCTGACCCGGCGTCGACACAGCGGCCGTCGCCACCGGGCCCTTCGACCCTTTTCGCGTTTGTTTCGCACGACGCGCATGCACGGAACACGGCACCGCCCTACCGTGTTGTCCTGTCGTGCTGAACGGACCCTTCGCCCTCGCTCTCACCGCCGGCATGGCGGCGACCGTGAACCCCTGCGGGTTCGCGCTCCTGCCGGCGTACCTGTCGGCGTTCGTCGGCCTGGACGACAGTACCGCCCGCACCACCGCCGTTGCCCGGGGCATGAAGGTGTCCGTCGTGCTGACCGCCGGCTTCATCACGGTGTTCGGCGTGTTCGGCCTGGTCATCTCCGGCGTGGCCAGCGAACTCCAGCGGTACCTGCCGTGGGCGACGATCGTGATCGGGATCGGCCTCGTCGGGCTCGGCATCTACCTGCTCGCCGGCCGCCAGTTGATCCTCAACATCCCCAAGCTCCAGAAGGGTGGTACCGACGGCACGATGCTGTCGATGTTCCTGTTCGGCGTGTCCTACGCCGTGGCGTCGCTGTCATGCACGATCGGCCCGTTCCTCGCCGTCACCTCGACGACCTTCCGCAACGAGAACTATCTGTCCGGCGTGCTGGTGTTCGTGCTCTACGGGCTCGGCATGGGGCTCGTCGTCAGCGTCCTGACGATGGGGGTCGCGTTGGCCAAGGACGGCATGGTCGCCAAGTTCCGGTCACTGCTGCCGAAGATGAACAAGATCGCGGGTGTGCTGCTCGTCGTGGCCGGTCTGTACGTCGCCTACTACGGGTACTACGAGGTGCAGCTGTTCTTCTTCGACGGCGAGCTCGACGATCCGATCATCGACGCCGGCGAGAACCTGCAGTCACGCTTGCAGGGGCTGATGCCCGACACCGGCAACTACTGGCAGTGGGTGATCGGTGCGATCGTCCTGCTCGGCGCCGGCATCGGCTGGACCGTGTACCGGTCGCGTCGCGCGGGCCACGAGCCCGTCGCAGCGCACGAGCCCGTCGTCGCCGCGGACACCGACGCTGACGTCGAGACCGTCTGACGCTCGTCGGTGGCTGTGCCGGTGGTTCAGCCGTCGAAGTCGGTCGGAATCGGTCGGCCGAGATTCTCGAGGCGTCGACGGATCGAGATCGGCACCGTCGACATCGAGCCGTCTCGTCGCGCGGCCATCGCTGGGCCGTCCTCGGCCCACACGTGACACGAGTTGATCACGTACTTCGTGCTGTCGTCATCGCCGATGCCGCTCTCCCGCTCGACCAACGGGTTCGGCTCGCCGTTGCGACGGGCGGTGGCGGCCTTCATCGACCAGAAGCACTGAACCGCCACCGGCGCCATCGCCTGGAGCAGTGCGGTCGTGTGCGTGCAGCCACGTGGACCGCCGAACAGCTCGCGCACGCGATGGGTGAAGCCGCGAGCGACCGACAGGCCGACGAGGTTGCCGTAGTGCTCCACGATCGACGGGCACATCTCATGTGGGTGCGCCTCGAAGTCGACGTCGGCCGCCACGATCTCCAGGCTCGGGAACGCGACCCCGAAGCTGAGCTGCATGTGATGCATCGTCAACGGCTCGGGGTCGTCGGGCACGTAGAGGCCCGGCGGCTTCTGGTCACGGACCGCACCCTGGATGAGGAGCCGATCGTCGGCGACCTGGAACGCGCGCACCCGGTACTCGCGATCGTGCAGCACCTCGAGCGCGTCCGGCGGTGGCGGTGGCAGGATGTCATCGGTCGCGAACACCCTGCCGATCTACCAGACCGACCACCCGCTCACCGAACCGGTCCAGCCAGGTTCAGGAGACGACGTCGAGCGCGTCGCTCAGGTCTCGATCGGGTCGAGCTCGGGCGGCCTCGTCGAGCCGCCCGACCGTGCCGTCCTGCGCGATGCAGTGCTCAACGCCGTGACGGACACGAAGCTCCGACCCGGCACGCGTCCGCGGACGCGTGTCTGGTCACGTCGGGAACTCTGAGACACCCCCTGAGTAGGCTGGTGCGTACCACCCACACACACCGACGCACCAGCCTACTCAGGGGGTCGGACACGTCGGCGGCGCAGGAGACCGACGGCAACGGCGATGACATCGTTGCGCCCCTCGCCACCTAAACCGACGCGTCCGCGGACGTGTCACGCGTGTGGGCGGCCACCAGGATCTGCCCGCCGCCGGCCAACAACGGCCGCAAGGTCACGGCCACGTTGCCACGGACCGTGACAGACAACGCATCATCGACATCACTCGAACCAGGCACATCGGGGGCGCGGCTACACGGGTGATCCCACGTACCGCTCGCTCTGCCGGTGCCTGAGTGGGTCGAAGTGAGTTCGGTCGCGGTTGGTATGTGCGGACGGTCGAGGAACTGTTCGATCTCGTGCTACGTCTAACTGACATGCGTGGATCGATCATCGCGGTCGCAGCAGTCGTGGCCTTGGGCGGGGCATGCGGTGCTACTAGGGACGAACCTGTTGCGGAGCAGACGGCCCAAACGCAGGCTGCATCGACCGAGCCACCATCCGCCACTGCGCTCATCACCATTCCGGCGAGTCCGCCGACAGTGGGGTCGATCGTGGCCGCTGAGGTGTCCGAGCCCTGTCCGACGTCGGCGGAGTTCGAACGTGGTGATGGCTCCGAGCAGATCGCCGAGGCATCGCGCCTCGAACCAATGCTGGGTCAGGTACTCGCTTACGGTTCCGATCATCCCGATGTCTTCGGCTCGTACGGTTTGGTGTGGCACGGCGTCGGTGACGCCTCGGTGTTCGCTTCGTTCACCGGCGATCTCGACCCGTATCGCGACGCCCTGGAGTCGGCCGTCGAGTTTCCCGACGAGTTGATCGTCTGCCAGGTTCCGATCTCCGGTCGGGATGCGCAAGCACTGGAGACGACGTTGGTCGCCGAACTGAGCGGCCGTTTCCTGTCGATTGGGCGCGGCAGCTCCGGCTTCGTCGACGTGGCTGTTCGCGCTGACGAGATCGATCTGGCTCGAGAACTCAAGGAGCGCTACGGCGACGCGATCAACTTGCGGGTCGGAGCACTCGCGTACCCAATCGAGTCGGCGGAAGACGTGTGCACCGGCCCGCCTGCCGAGCGCAACCTCCACGGTTTGATGATCGAGGTCGTCGCTCCATCCGAGTCGGTCGTGCCGGACGACTGGTCGTCGCTCGGGTTGACCGTGACGCTCACCAACGTCGGGTCCGAACCCATCCAGTTCTCCTCGGGCGCAGCTCGCGGTGTGGTGCTGGGTGATGATCGAACCGTCGTCAATGCCGACGTCCTGGAACAGCCAGCGGTCGAGGAGTGGATCGACCTCGAACCCGGAGCATCGACCGGCCTCCCGCTCACCGTGTCGGCGGCCAGTTGCAATCCCGAACTCGGCTATCGCCTCCCACCGGGCGAGTACGACGTTGTGGGTGTAATTCCTCATCCCGACGGCGAAGTCACGTCAGCGTCCACCACAATCTCCGTCGGCGGCTGAGCTACGAGTCACTTCCGGCCGAGGTCAGGAACGCCACCCATACCGCCGAACTTTCCGGGCGCCGACGAGCTGAACAATCCGGCACGTCCAGCGGGGCGGTTCTCCGACAGATCGTTGCGCCGGCGGAGTACTTGCGCTGATCTGTGTGGCACCCGCCGGGTACGCTGGCGGCATGGCTCGCACACTTGACTTGGCTCCGTGGGCAGGCCGTTGGGTCGCAGTCGACTCGGACAGTCACGTGCGGTCGGACGCCGCCTCCCTCACCGAACTGCTCGCTGCGCTCGCCGAGGCGAATCTCAATGACGTCGAGGTGATGCGGGCTCCTGCACCAGACGACCCGGTGGTCTACGGGCTTGGCTGAGGCCTGGCAGTACGCGTACACCGACTTCGGCGAAGGACGCGGCCGCAGCCCACAGCCAGTCCTGCGTGCCGTCGTCGCTGTCGCCACGCCAGGGTCAACGACTCGGTTCTCGGCGATGATCGACACCGGCGGCCCGATCACCGTCGTGGCGGCCGAAGTGTTGGCGACCGGCGGCGATCCGGTGGAACGCGGCGACACGATGATGCTGCGACTCGGCGGAACGACGAGCGAGGTTTCGTTGTTCGACCTGACGCTGGAGGTTCGTCCACAGCGGGACTCGCCGGGCGCCGATCCCGTGTCGTGGCGTGGGATCGTTGCAGTTCTGGACCCATGGCCGCACCAGGGCACTGCGGTCATCCTCGGTCAGTCGGGTTTCCTCGACACGTTCACCGTGACGCTCGGTCCTGACGGCTTCGTCCTCGAGCCAGCGTCGACGTTTCGGCACCGATTCCCGCACCCTGACAGTTGACGCCCAGACACCTCGCCGACGAGGACTGGAACGAGGCCGCCGACCTCCTCACGCGCGCCGCGTCGGCACCGTTCGAGGAACGCCTGGACCTGCAGCAACTCGGCGCCGACAGCTACAACCAGGACGAGATCGCGGCTGCACTCGCTCGGTGGTGCGCGGACGGCTGCGACACCACCCCACCGTCGGCGGCCGAACTGACGTTCACGGGCGGGTACGAACTCACCCGTGACGATCAGACGATCTACGTGATCTGGTACGAAGGCACGTACGGCCTGAACGGCCCTCCGTTTCGATGACCACCCGATCAGTGACCGCCGGCTCCTTGCCGGCCGTCAGCTGGTGGCCGGGGTCAGATCGTCGCCCGACCCTTCGGCGTCTACGAGAGCTGGGCTTCCATGGTGTCGACGGCCATCTGGAGCTGGGCGGGGAGCTTGTCGCCGAACTTCGCGTAGTGGTCGCGGATCTGGGGGATCGCGGCCTTCCAACCCTCGGCGTCGACCGACAGGATCGTGTCGAGGTCGGCGTCGTCGATGTCGAGCCCGTCGATGTCGAGCGAGTCCTTGGTGGGGAGGCGCCCGATCGCGGTGTCGACGACCTCGCCGCCGCCGTCGCAGCGCTCGAACACCCACTTGAGGACGCGGCTGTTCTCGCCGAACCCCGGCCAGAGGAACCGGCCGTCGTCGTCACGACGGAACCAGTTGACGAAGAAGATCTTCGGCAGGTTGTTGGGGTCGGTGGCCTTGCCGATCGTCAACCAGTGGGCGAAGTAGTCGGCGTAGTTGTACCCGCAGAACGGCAGCATCGCCATCGGGTCGAAGCGCAGCTCGCCGACGGCGCCTTCGGCGGCAGCGGTCTTCTCCGACGCCATGATCGAGCCGAGGAACACGCCGTGCTCCCAGTCGAACGCTTCGGTCACCAAGGGGACCGTGGTGCGGCGGCGGCCACCGAACAGGATTGCCGAGATCGGCACGCCCTTCGGGTCTTCCCACTCCTCGCCGATCGACGGGCACTGCGACGCCGGGGCGGTGAAGCGTGCATTCGGGTGCGCGGCCGGTGTCTCGACCTCGGGCGTCCACGGGTTGCCGCGCCAGTCGGTCGCACGCGCCGGAGGCTCGGGCGTCATCTCCTCCCACCACACGTCGTTGTCCTCGGTGAGGGCGGTGTTGGTGAAAATGCAGTTGCCGGGAGCCAGGGTCTCCATCGCGTTGTGGTTCGTGCTGTGGCTCGTGCCCGGCGCGACCCCGAAGAATCCGGCCTCGGGGTTGATCGCGTAGAGCCGGCCGTCGTCACCGAACTTCATCCAGCAGATGTCGTCGCCGATCGTCTCGGCGGTCCAGCCCGGGATCGTGGGCACCAGCATCGCGAGGTTCGTCTTGCCGCACGCCGACGGGAACGCGGCGGCGATGTACTTCGACTCACCTTCGGGGTTCGTGAGCTTGAGGATCAGCATGTGCTCGGCGAGCCAGCCGTCGTCGCGTGCCATCACCGAGGCGATGCGCAGCGCGAAGCACTTCTTGCCCAGGAGGGCGTTGCCGCCGTAGCCCGACCCGTACGACATGATCTCGCGGGTCTCGGGGAAGTGGACGATGTACTTGTTCTCGGCGTCGCACGGCCACGGCACATCGGCCTCGCCCTCGGCGAGAGGGGCACCCACCGAGTGGACGCACGGGACGAACTCGCCGTTCGGGCCGAGCACGTCGAGTGCGCCCTGGCCCATGCGGGTCATGATGCGCATGTTGGTGGCGACGTAGGCCGAATCGCTGAGCTGCACCCCGATGTGGGCGATCGGCGAGCCGAGCGGACCCATCGAGAACGGGATCACGTACATCGTGCGGCCCTGCATGGCGCCGGTGTACAGCCGTTTCATCTCGGCGCGCATCTCGTCGGGGTCACGCCAGTTGTTGTTCGGGCCGGCCTCTTCCTCGGTGGCCGAGCAGATGAACGTGCGGTCTTCGACGCGGGCGACGTCACCGGGGTCGGAGTGGGCCCAGTAGCTGTTCGGCCGCTTGGCCTCGTCGAGGCGGGTGAAGGTGCCCGAGTCGACGAGCGACTGTGCCAGTGCGTCGTACTCCTCGGCGCTGCCGTCGCACCAGTAGATGTCGTCGGGCTGCAGGATCTCGGCCCATTCGTCGACCCAAGCCTGGAGCCGTTCGTTGGACGTGGTTGCTGCCATGTTCTTCTCCCGTGGGTATCTCGCTGCTCGGGCGTCCTTGCCCGGGGCCGCGTCTGGGGTCGCGTGTACCCAGTGTGACCGATTCGTGAACGGTCAGGGGAGGCCGGATGGCACAGGCCGAGGAGTTTGTGCAGATGTGCAATCTGAAAAACAGATCGACGATCACTCCTGAATCGCTGGAAGCGGGAGGAGGGCGGAAGGGCCCGCCCCTGACGGCCGATGCGGCCGTGACGGTGAATCGGGGACGCGTCAGTTGACGCCGGGGGTGCCCATGTCGATCTCGGAACCGAGACGCAACCTGGTGGCGCGACCGGAGTCGTCGAGATCGAACACGACCCGCTGGCCGGGGCGCAGCATCCGGAACAAGGAGTTGCGGATCGCGTCGGCGGCCAGGTCGTAGTCGCCGAGATCGGTGTCGCACATCACGACACCGATGCCCGTTGCCGGATCGTACGCCTTCACGACACCTTGCATGCGGGAGAGACTATCGCTCGACGACGACATCGGCCCAGACGCGACGAACGCCGAACGCACACGTCGTGCGATCGGCGTGGCGTGCCGGGCCGGTGAGGCCCGTCAGGCCTTCTGGACCTTGCCGGCCTTGATGCAGCTGGTGCAGACGTTGAGGCGCTTCGTCGAGCCCTTCACCGAGGCGCGAACGCGCTGGATGTTCGGGTTCCAGCGGCGCTTCGTGCGACGGTGCGAGTGCGACACCGACATGCCCCACGATGGGCCCTTGCCACACACTTCACAAACCGATGCCATTTGACTGCTTCTCCTGCGACTTCGTTCTGAGGACGCCCGATCGGGCCTGTCCACACAGCTGACACATGCTATCGGCCGATCGGAGCACTACCTCGCGTCGCGGCGTGGCCCTTTCCGGTGTGGCTTGCCACCGCGACCGCGATCGTCACGACCGCGATCTTCACGACCGCCCGAGCCGCCACCGTCGTTGTCGACGAACCGGCGCACCTTGGCCGACTGGCCGCGGATCATCGAGTTGTTCAACGCCTTGATCGACTCGTCGACCTTGCGTTCCGGGACGCCGACGACGCTGTAGTGGTCGGAGATGCGGATCGGTCCGATCAGGCGACCCGGCAGGTCGGCTTCGTTGGCGATCGCCCCGACCAGGTCACCCGGCCGCACGCCGGCTCGTCGACCGAGTCCGATGTAGAGGAAGCCGGTCGGTTCGCTGTTGTCGCGGGCGCGCTCGTCGAACGTGCCGGACCGCTCACGCTTGTGCTCCCGACCGCGTGGCTCATCCGAACGTCGCGCATCGGGGATCTCGATGTGGTCCTGTTCGTCGGGGACGTTCGCCTCGTGGGCCAGCGCGAGCGCGGCGATGGCGAGTGAGCGGAGGTCGTGATGGTTGGCGAGGTCGTCGATCACGGCCGCGAGGTCGCTGTCATCGTCGTCACGTTCGAGTGCGGCGGTCAGCGCCTCCGCCGTGGTGGACACCTGCTGATCACGCAGATCCGACAGTGTCGGCACGGACGCGAACTCGATCTTCTGCTTCGTGAGCCGCTCGATGTTGCCGAGCTGGCGCTGCTCGCGCGGCTCCGCCAACGTGATCGCCACGCCGTCGCGGCCGGCGCGACCGACGCGTCCGATGCGGTGGACGTAACTCTCGGCGGCTGACGGCACGTCGTAGTTGACGACGTGGGTGAGCGTGTCGACGTCGAGGCCGCGGGCGGCCACGTCGGTTGCGATCAGCAGCTCGGCAGTGCCGTCGCGCAGCCGGGACATCACCCGGTCGCGTTGGAGCTGGTCCATGCCGCCATGGAGCGCCTCGGCCCGATAGCCGCGGCCGTTCATGGTGACGGTCAGCTGATCGACCTCGCCGCGGGTCCGGCAGAACACGATCGCCGCCGTCGGCCCCTCCATGTCGAGGATCCGGCCGAGCGCCGCTGCCTTGTGGCTCCGCTTCACGACATACGCACGCTGATGGATGCTGGCACTCGTGCCGGCGCCCTTCCCCTTGGCGATCTTGATGCGAACCGGATCACGCTGGTACTTCTTGGCGATCGAGTTGATCTTCGGTGGCATGGTCGCCGAGAAAAGGATCGTCTGCCGTGTCTCCGGGGTCGCAGCGAGGATCGCCTCGAGGTCGTCGGCGAAACCCATGTCGAGCATCTCGTCGGCCTCGTCGAGGATCACCATCTCGACCTCGTCGAGGGGGAGCGATCCGCGGCCGATGTGGTCGACGGCCCGGCCCGGGGTGGCGACGACGACGTCGACGCCGCGCTCGAGCTGCTTGAACTGACGATGGATGGGTTGGCCACCGTAGATCGGCACGACCCGCACGCCGAGGTGACGGCCGTAGTTGAAGATCGCCTCGCTCACCTGCATCGCGAGTTCACGGGTCGGGACGAGGACGAGCGCAGCAGGTGCCTCGCGGCGACCGGTGTGGGGCTCGATGCGCTGCAGGATGGGCAGCGCGAACGCGGCCGTCTTGCCGGTGCCCGTCGCGGCCTGTCCGAGCAGGTCGTTGCCCTCGATCAGGGGCGGGATCGTCTCGGCCTGGATCGGCGTCGGCTCCTCGTACCCGAGTTCGTCGAGTGCCGCGAGGAGTTCGGGCCGCAACCCGAGGTCGACGAACCGGACCGTGCCCTCGCCGTCGTCGGTGCTCCCATCGCCGAGCTCGGTGGGCTGATCGGGTCCCGTGTCGTGCCGATTCGGTTCGTCGGTCCCCGCGTCGCTCGCGGTGCCGTCGGGCGTGTCTTCGTTACTCATTCACTGCTCGTTCTGCTCGGTCCCGAAAAACGGGAACGCACCACCCTACGGGCACTGGATGGGTCAGCGGCGCGGCGCGGCCCGCGGTCGGAGCGCCATGAGACATGCGCCACTAGCCTGTGACGAGTGTCCACGCTCGAACGGCTCGATGTCCACGCGCTCCGGAACGTCATCACCACGTTTCGCGACGCCGTGCGCGATCACGCCGGTGGTCTCAACCGACTCAACGTGTACCCGGTGCCCGACGGCGATACCGGCACCAACATGGCCCGGACACTCGAGGCGGTCGTCGCCGAGATGGAAGGCGCCGACGCCGACAGCCTCGACGCCACCTGCGACGCCATCAGCCACGGTTCTCTCATGGGCGCCCGCGGCAACTCCGGCGTCATCCTCAGCCAGATCCTGCGCGGACTCGCGACGACCCTGAAGGACAAAACGGAAGGCACGGGCGAGCGCGTCGCCGACGCCTTGTCGGCGGCCAGCGTCGGTGCCTACCAGGCAGTGCTGAAGCCGATCGAGGGGACGATCCTCACGGTGGTTCGAGAGTCCGCTGACGCCGCCAAGGCCGCGTCGGCCGACGACGCGCCACTCGTCGACGTGTTGCGCGCCGCCCGGGAGGCGGGCCGTCGGGCACTGGCCTCGACCCCCGATCTGCTCCCGGTGCTCAAGGACGCCGGTGTCGTCGACGCCGGCGGTGCCGGCTACCTCCTCCTGCTCGACGCAGCGCTCCACGTCGTCGACGGCGAGCCGCTGCCCGAACCCGACGACGACCCGGCGGGGCCGAGCGCCGACCAGCTCGAGCGAGTGGCCCACCGGGCTGCGGCCCACGACGGCGAGATCGACGTCAGCGAGCAGCGGTACGAGGTGATGTACTTCCTCGACCTCGCGGACGAGCGAATCGACGAATTCAAGGCCGGTTGGGGCGCGATCGGCGACTCGATCGTCGTGGTGGGTGGCGACGGCATCTGGAACTGCCACGTCCACACCAACGACATCGGCGCGGCGATCGAAGTGGCGATCGATCTCGACGGTCGCCCGAAGCAGATCCGGGTGACCGACCTGTTCGAGGAGGTCGCCCAGCACGGCGAAGACGTGCACGCTCACCGCGAAGCGGCGATGCACGGTGCGCACGTCGGGTCGCGTGCCGGAGCCGGTCTTCCACCCGTCACGACCGCTGTCGTCGCCGTGTGCTCGGGTGACGGTCTCGCCGAGTTGTTCTCGAACCTCGGGGTGCAGGGCATCGTCACCGGCGGCCAGACGCTCAACCCGTCGACTGCCGAGCTGCTCGACACGGTCGAGCACGTGAACGCCGACCAGGTCGTCATCTTGCCCAACAACAAGAACATCATCCCGGTGGCCGAACAGGTCGATGCGCTCTCGTCGAAATCGGTGTCGGTGGTCCCGACCCGGACGATGCCCGAAGCGCTCGCCGCACTCGTGGTCTACGACCCCGAGGCCGACGCCGACGACAACGTCGCCGAGATGACCGAGTCGGTCGAGGCCGTCCGCACCGGTGAGGTCACCCAGGCGGTCAGGTCGAGCAACAGCGACGCCGGCCCGATCCAGGTGGGCGACTGGATGGGCATCGTCAAAGGCGACGGCATCGTCGCGGTCAACAGCGAGCTGCTGCTCGTCGTGCAGGACCTGCTCGGCCACCTGATCGGCGCCGACGGTGAGTTGTTGACGATCATCACCGGCACCGACGCCGAACCTGCCGTCACCGAACTGATCGAGTCGTGGCTGACCCAGCATCATGGCGATCTGCAGGTCGAGATCCATCGCGGTGGGCAGCCGCTGTATCCGTACCTCTTCGGCGTCGAGTAGTGGAAACGAGCGGGTGAGCGAACGTCCACCGATCACGCTGCGCGAGCTGGCGGCGATCGACGTCGGGCAGCTTCGTGGCGTCGGGGAGAAGAAGCGGACCGCCCTCGCGGCGTTCGACGTCCACAACGTGCTCGATCTCGTCACCAACTATCCACGTCGCTGGGTCGACCGCACGAACGAGGCTCGCATCGCCGACCTCGTCCCCGGCGAGGAGGCCCTCGTGCTCGTCACCGTTCGTTCGGTCACCAAGCGGATGACCCGCAACCGGCGGGCGATGGTCACCGTCCAGGTCGGCGACGGGTCGGGCCGGATGCACGTGGTGTTCTTCAACCAGCCGTGGCGCGAGCGCCAGCTCAAAGAAGGGCTGCAGATCGCCCTCTACGGGAAGGCCGACACGTACCAGGGCGGGCTCCAGATGGCGAACCCGATCGTCGACCTGATCGGCGACCGCACCGGGCGCATCGTGCCGATCTACCCGCAGAGCGAGAAGGTCCAGTTGACCACGTGGGAGATCGCCTCGTTCGTGGAGGAGGCGCTGCGACGCTCCAGCGAACGCGGCATCGCGGACCCGGTCCCACACGAGATCACCGATCGGCTCGATCTGATGGCGCGAGGGCAGGCGTTCACGTCGATCCACGCACCCGAGACGATGCGCGAGAAGGAGGCGGCTCGCCGACGGCTGGCCTTCGACGAACTGCTGCGAGTGCAGCTGGTGCTCGTGCTCCGCAAGCGCGAACTCGAGCGGGGCTCGCGCGGCATCGCCCATGAGGTCGACGGCGAGCTGGTGCGACGCTTCCACGAGGCGTTGCCGTACCCGCTCACGGACGCGCAGCGTCGAGCGATCGCCCAGATCGAGGTCGACCTCGCGACCGCGCAGCCGATGCATCGCCTCCTGCAGGGCGACGTCGGCGCGGGCAAGACGGTCGTCGCCGTGTCGACCCTGCTCGCCGCCGTGCAGGGCGGCCATCAGGGCGCGTTGATGGCGCCGACCGAGGTGCTCGCGGAGCAGCACGCCACCGGCGTCCGGCAGATGTTGGGCGACCTCCGGGTACCCGATCCCGGCAACCTGTTCGGCGATCGGCCGCTGCGCGTCGAGCTGCTCACCAACCGGGTGACGGGCTCCGAGCGCAAGGACGTGCTGGCCGGACTTGCCGACGGCACCGTCGACATAGCGATCGGTACCCACGCGCTCATCCAGGAGGGCGTCGAGTTCTCGTCGCTCGGCGTCGTCGTCGTCGACGAGCAGCACCGATTCGGGGTCGAACAGCGGGCCGCGCTGCGCGACAAGTCGAACGGTCGGGTTCCCGACGTGCTCGTCATGACCGCGACCCCGATCCCGCGCACCGCGGCCATGACGGTGTACGGCGACCTCGACGTGAGTGTGCTCGACGAGCTGCCACCCGGACGGACACCGATCGTCACGAAGTGGGCGAACGGCCCGATGCTCGAAGCGGAGGTGTGGGCCGATGTCCGCCACGAGGTGGGGGAGGGGCGTCAGGCCTACGTCGTCTGTCCGCTCATCGACGAGAGCGAGAAGCTCGAGGTCGCCTCGGCCGAGGAGACGTACCAGCGTCTGTCCAACGACGAGCTGCATGGACTTCGGATCGGGCTGCTCCACGGTCGGCTCACCCCGGCCGAGAAGGAGATGACGATGAACCTGTTCCGGTCGGGGCAGCTCGACGTGCTCGTCGCCACGACGGTGATCGAGGTCGGCGTCGACGTGCCGAACGCGACGGTCATGGTGATCCTCGACGCCGACCGGTTCGGCATCGCCCAGCTGCACCAGCTGCGCGGTCGCGTCGGTCGAGGCAGCCACGAGTCGATGTGTTGGCTCGTGACGCAGGAACACGACGGCGGCAACCCGAGGGTCGAGGCACTCGTGGCGTCCACCGACGGGTTCGAACTCGCCGAGGTCGACCTCGACCTGCGCGGCGAGGGAACCCTGATGTCGACGATGCAGAAGGGACGCAGCGACCTCAAGCTCGCCTCGCTTCGTCGCGATCGTCAACTCGTCGCCCTGGCCCGCGAGGCAGCGTTCGAGATCGTCGACGCCGACCCCGACATGGCCGACCACTCGATCCTCCTCGACGAACTCGACCTCCTGATCACGGAGGAAGACGAGAACTTCCTCGCCAAGAGCTGAATCCGGCCGGGCAGAAACCGGCGTCGGGCCGTAGCCTCCCCTCGGTGGTCGATCAACGTGAACGGGCCGGGTTGCGGGCGGCGATCCTGGCGTTCACGACCTGGGGCCTGCTCACCGTCTACTGGAAGCAGCTCGGCGAGTTCGATCCGGTCGAGTTGATCGCGTGGCGGGTCGCCAGTGCCTTCGTCATCATGGGCGTCGCTGTCACGGTGATGCATCGGTGGTCGCCGATCCTGGGGGCTTTTCGCCACCGGCCGACCCTCGCCCGACTCGGCATCGCCGCCGCGTTGTTGACCGTGAACTGGACGGCGTACGTGTGGGCGGTGATGAACGACCGTGTGCTCGAGACGGCGCTCGGCTACTTCCTGTCGCCACTCGGCACGATGGCGATCGGCGTGTTCGTGCTCGGCGAGCGGCTCACCCCGTTCCGGTGGGCGTCGATCGCGCTCGCGGCGACCGCGGTGACGATCCTGACCGCGTCCTACGGTCGGGTGCCGTGGGTCGCCCTGCTCATCGCCGGCTCGTGGTCGACGTACGGGCTGATCAAGCGAAGGATCCCGCTCGCCCCGGCGGAGAGTCTGACCTCCGAGATGCTGGTGCTGGTCGGCCCGGCGCTGCTCGTCATCGTCGTCGCCAGCGCCGGTTCGTCGTGGCCAGGCGACGACGCCGTCTGGGCGCAGGCGTCGGGAGCGGACTGGCTTCTGGTGCTCGGGACCGGGGCGATCACCGCCTTCCCGCTCACCCTGTTCGCGTACGCGGCACAGCGCGTGCCGTTCACCCTCCTCGGGCCGACCAACTACCTCGTGCCGCTCATCAACTTCCTCCTGGGCTGGGTGATCTACGACGAGCCGCTGCCCGTCGCCCGAGCGATCGGGTTCGGTCTGGTGTGGATCGCACTCGGCCTGGTGACCTACGAAATGGTTCGACAGCACCGCCGCACCGTCCGGACCCGCCAGGTCCCGACCGCCGTCGGCTGAGCCCGGGTCGCCCGGTTCTCGGTGAATCTGATCCGGGATGCCGGACCAGATTCACCGAGAACTGCACCGTCCGGTTGGTTGCCCACGTTCTCGGTGGGACCCGTCCGGGACGTCGGACTCAGCTCACCGAGAACATTGCGGTGTCGGCTCAGTTTGCGAAGTTGATGCGAACACCGCTGACCGAGACCTGGGCGCCGGAGCAGATCTCGAGCTGGTGCTGCATCCCGGGGAGCACGGTGGCCGAACCGGAGACCGGCAGATTGTCGAGCGCGTAGTAGAACTCGTTCAACCCGACCCCCTCGAGGGTGGTCGGGCCGGTCGTGATGAGGTCGGACGCGTCGATGAACCCCTCGGCGAACTCGTCCTGGCGGAGTCGAACCTCCACCTCGACCGCCTGGGCGACGTATCGGATGTCGAACGACTCGATCGTCCGGCCGGCCGGAATCGAGACCGCAGCGTACGCGCACGTTGTGGCGCCAGCGCCCGGACGGGTGACGCCGTTCCCGCTCCCCGTCCAATTCTCACCCGCCCGGAAGTCGCCGGGCGTCAGCATGATCGAGGACGGGTTCAGCATCGCGTCGACTTCGGTTTCGGTGTAGTAGCGGTCGTCGTGGTTGTGGTCTTGGTAGATGCCGACGATGTCGACGATGACGTGGGCTTGTCCGAACTTGTTGCGGATCGAGAAGTTGTTGCCGTCGAGTTCGGTGGTGACGCTGTTGGGCGTTGGGGGTGCGCCGAGTGCGAGGTTGATGTGTGAGGCGTTGGGTGGGGCGCCGGCGCCGGACCAGACGACGAAGTCGGTGGCGGCGGTGTTGAGCAGGCCGGTGACGTTCAGTTCCAATGCGACGGTGTCGGCCGGGATACCGCTGCACTGCCCGTTGTCGCCGATGGCGGTGACGTCGTAGGTCTCGCCTTGGCCGAGTGGGGTGTTGCGTTGGATGTTCTGGTTGGGTCGGGTGTCGAGCAGGCGGCACGGCTCGATGGCGGTGTAGACCGCTCGTTCGCCGGAGCTCTTGGCGGCGTCGACGAGGCCGATGCCGCCGGCGCCGAGGGTGATCGCCACGGCTGCGCCGACAGCAGCCCAGCGGGTTCGTGAGATGGAGACGGACATGGGACTACCTCCGCAATCGAGACGTGTGCACGGGCCGGCCCCCACCGGCCTCGCGTTCGATTGTTGCAGCTCGGGAGAACGGTGTCGTCCGAATACTGCGTCCGACGACCGCCGGAGCCGGCCCGAGTCGGACGGTAGGTTCGGAGCGTGAACCGCAAGGAAAAGGCTGCTCGGATCGGGGAGATCCTCGACGATCTGTATCCGGAGGTGCCGATCCCGCTCGATCACCGCGACCCGTACACCCTGCTCGTCGCCGTGGCACTCTCGGCGCAGACGACCGACAAGAAGGTCAACCAGGTGACGCCGGCGCTGTTCGACGCGGCGCCGACGCCGGAGAAGATGGTCGAACTCGGTCCCGACCGGATCCTCGAGTACATCCGCGAGGTCGGGCTCGCACCGTCCAAGGCGCGCAACCTGTGGACCGCGGCCAACCAGATCATCGACGCCGGCGGTGAGGTGTTGCCCGACTGGGAGTTCCTCGAGTCACTCGCGGGTGTCGGCCACAAGACGGCGAGCGTCGTGATGTCACAGGCGTTCGACGTGCCGGCGTTCCCGGTCGACACGCACATCCACCGGCTCGCCGCCCGCTGGGGCCTGTCGAACGGCACGACCGTCGAGCGCACCGAGCGCGACCTCAAGGCCGTGTTCCCGCGCGAGACGTGGAACGACCGCCATCTCCAGATCATCTTCTTCGGTCGCGAGTACTGCCCGGCGCTCCGTCACGACCTCAGCACGTGTGAGATCTGCAGCTGGGCGGCGACGAAGAAGCGCATCCGTGACGAGATGACGCCGAAGCGACCCAAGCCCGCGATCGCTCGTCCCCGATAGCTCGTCTCAGTAGTCGGTGGGGTCGTTGGCTTCGAGCACCAGGTCCCAGCGGTCGAGGCAGTCCTCGCAGCGGTAGGCGACGATGTCGCCCTCGACCCAGACGTCGTCCTCCCGAGCCGGTGTGAGCAGGAAGGCCCGCCCGCCGCAGTCGATACAGGTGATCTGGGCGTCGGGCTGCAACACGCTCCCAGTATGCACAGCCGTAACCTGGACGGATGCGCATCGTGGCCGGTGAACTCAGAGGGCGACTGTTCGACGCACCCCCGGGCAACGACACGCGGCCCACCACCGACAAGGTGCGCGAGGCGATCTTCAACGCGCTCGGCAGCCTCGACGTCGTGCGCGACGCCGTCGTCGCCGACCTGTACGCCGGCTCGGGCGGTCTCGGGATCGAGGCGCTGTCGCGCGGTGCCGCCGAGGTGATCTTCGTCGAGCGCGACCGCGCCGCGCTGCGCACACTGCGCGACAACCTCCGCAACCTCGATCTGACCGACCGCTCACGTGTGGTGCAGGGCAACTCGTTGATCGCGGCCCGTTCCATCACCGCCGACGTCGTCCTCGCCGACCCGCCGTACGGCTTCGACGACTGGCCGGCACTGCTCGCAGCAGTCGACGCCCCGTTCGTCGCCGCCGAGGCGGGCGACCCGCTCGACCGCCTCGAGGGGTTGGACGAACTCGGCTGGCAGGTCACCCGTTCGAAACGGTACGGGCGCACCTGGGTGACGTTCTTCGAACGGGTCGACCCCAGCGACGAGTAGCCGAACTACCGTGGGGGAACCCATGGCGAAGGTGCTGATCCCCGGGAGCTTCGATCCGCTCCACAACGGCCACGTCGACGTCGTCGACCAGGCGCTCGAACTGTTCGGCGAGGTCGTGTTCGGCGTGCTCGTCAACTTCAGCAAGCCGTCCGGCCTCTTTTCGCCGGACGAGCGAGTGGCGCTCGCGGTCGACACGTTCGGCGACCGCTCCAACGTCACCGTCGGGGCGTTCGAAGGGCTCGTCATCGACGTGGCCGCGGCCGTCGGCGCCGACTTCATCGTCAAGGGACTCCGCACCGCGGCCGACTACGACATCGAGCAACAGATGGCGCACATGAACCGCTCGGCCAGCGGCATCCGGACCGTCTTCGTGCCGTGCAAGCCCGAGTACTCGTTCGTCTCCAGCCGGTTCATCCGCGAGATCGCGTCGCACGGCGGTGACATCCATCATCTCGTGCCCGCACCGGTCTCGGCGGCGCTCACCGATAGATTCGCGGGTCGCGGTCAGTGAGGGCCGCCAGACCATGACCTACGACGACCGGTACGACCAGCAGTACGACGACGGCTCCGAGGAGCCGTACGACGAGTACGACGACATCGACGACGACTATCCCGATCCGCACGAGACCACGGGCCACGTCGGCGATGCCGAGACCCTCTTGCGCCGCGCCATCGATCTGGTCGCGAACGCTCCCACGATGCCGTTGTCGTCGTCGCCTCGCGTCGACCGCCACGAACTGATCGAGCTGCTCGACGAGGCGCTCGCCCGCATGCCCGACGAGCTGCGTCAGGCGCGCTGGATGCTCAAGGAACGTCAGGAGTTCGTCAACAAGACCCGTCGAGAAGCCAACGAGATGCTCGAGGCGGCGCGGGTGCAGGCCGAGCGCATGGTGCAGCGCACCGAGGTCGTCCGAGCTGCCGAGGCACGGGCTCGCCACGTGGTCGAGACCGCCGACAACGACGCCCGCCGACTCAAGCTCGAGACCGAGGACTTCCTCGACCAGCGCCTCGCCAGCTTCGAGATCCTGCTCGACAAGCTCGGCCGGACGGTCGCCGCCGGTCGCCAGAAGCTGTCGATCGGTGACGGCGGACATCCCCTCGAACACGGCGACGAGGGCGACGACGACCCGACCAAGGGCTTCTTCGACCAAGACCAGTGAGGACGAGCTGATGGCACGTCTCCAGGCCCTCCGCATCAACTCCCGCGAGCTCCTGCGCGAACCCGGGCTTCAGAAGCACGTCGACTTCACGGTGTCGGCGTCCGATCTCGGCGTCGACGACGAGCGGATCGTCGGCGACGTCTCGATCGACCTGACCGCCACCTCGGGCGTCGACAGTGTCGTGGTGCACGGCACGGTCCGAATGCCGTGGAAGGCACAGTGCCGCCGATGTCTCACCGACCTCGACGGAACCGCCTCGATCGAGGTCGACGAGGTGTACCAGACCGCCGCCGAGATGGGGCCCGACGACGACGCCTTCCCGATCGAGAGCGACCAGATCGACCTCGTCCCGGCGGTGCGAGAGCACCTGCTGCTCGAGCTGCCCGACGACGTGCTGTGCCGTGAAGCGTGTGCCGGCATCTGCCCCGTCTGCGGCGTCGATCTCAACACCGGGAGCTGCGACTGCGACACCTCGGTGCGCGACGAGCGCTGGGCTGCACTCGACGACCTTCGTCTCGACGATTGAACGCGCCCGATCCGCCGCTAGCCTGGCGCAGCCGTGTCGTGCGATCTGCCGACACTCGTACGACCTGATATCGCTGGAGTCCCACCGTGGCCGTTCCGAAGAAGAAGAAGTCGAAGTCGAAGAGCCGGAGCACCCGCGCCTCGGCGTGGAAGCTCGACGCACCTGCACGCAGCACCTGCCCGCGTTGCGGCAACGCCAAGACGCCGCACACCGTGTGCCCGTCGTGTGGCTGGTACAAGAACCGCGTCGTCATCGACGTCGGCTGATCACCCCCGCATGACGATGCTCCCCATTGCGGTCGACGCAATGGGCGGCGACCACGCACCCGGCACGATCGTCGCCGGCGCGAGAGCCGCCGCTGCCGCCGGTACGCCCGTCGTCCTGGTCGGCCCGCCCGACCTGGGCGAGCTGACCGACATCGGCGACCTCCCGCTCATCGAAGCGAGCGAGGTCATCGAGATGGACGAAGACGGTGGTCGTGCCGTCCGACGCAAGAAGGACGCCACATTGGTGCGTGCTGCCGAGGCGGTGCGTGACGGGCAGGCGTCGGCGATGGTGTCGGCCGGCAACACCGGTGCGACGATGGCCTCGGCGCTGTTGCGTATGGGCCGGGTCAAAGGCGTCAACCGTCCGGCGATCGCCACGATTATCCCGTTCCCCGGCGGTGAGCCGACCGTGTTGCTCGATGCCGGCGCCAACGCCGAGGTCCAGGCCGACTGGCTGGTGCAGTTCGCCCAGATGGGCGCCGTGTTCTCGCGGCACCGTTTCGGCGTCGACTCGCCGAGGGTCGGTCTGTTGTCGATCGGCGAAGAGCCTGGCAAAGGCGACTCGCTCCGCAAGGAGACGTACGCCTTGCTCGAACAGGTCGCCGGCGCCGACCTGAACTTCGTCGGCAATGTCGAAGGCCGCGACGTCATGAGCGACACCGCCGACGTCATCGTCACCGACGGCTTCACCGGCAATGTCGTGCTCAAGACGCTCGAGGGCGGGATGAAGGCCGTCGTCGGTGCGCTGCTGAACGCCTTCTCGTCGACGCCCGAATACCAGCAGCACGCCGACGCGCTGATGCCGGCACTGCTCCCGCTCTACGAAACGCTCGACCCCGAGACGTACGGCGGGGCGATGCTGCTCGGTGTCGACGGCGTGTGCATCATCTCGCACGGTTCGTCCAGCGAGCGGGCGATCGTGAACGCGATCCAGGTGGCGCGCGAAATGGTCGAGGCCGACGTCGTCGGCGAGATCAGCGCCGCCATCCGCCCGCTCGACGCCTGATCTTCAGACCCCTGACCCTCACAGGTCCCGCAGGTAGCGCACCAGGTCGGTGGTGGTGACGATCCCGGTCAGCTTGCCGTCGTCGACCACCACGATCGAGTGGACCTTGCCCTCGGCGAGGATCTCGGCGGCGTCGTGCACGGTGGCATCGGTCGTCAGCGTCACGAGCTCGGACGACATCGCGTCCTCGATGTTGAACTGGTGATCCAGCATGCTCGTGAGCATCTTGTCGCTCGCCCCCTCCGCGTCGTAGACGAGGCGGAGGATGTCGGTCGACGACAGCATGCCGACGGGCCGATCGACGTCGAGGACCGGGATGTGTTCGAACGACGCGCCTTGGAGCGCGTGGTACGCCTCGGAGAGCGGCTGGTCGAGATCGATCGAGACGAGATCGGTCGTCATCACGGTGGTGATCGGTTCGCTTCGCACGTCCTCAGTATGCGTGTTCAGCGCTGTACCGGAATAGGGCTTGACGTCCTGACATCGATGTGACATCATGATGACATCATCCAGATGTCAAGGAGATGTCATGCACCCGTTCCTCTACCCTGAGTTCGTCGAAGCGATCCGCGACGACCGCATCCGCTACCGTCGCTTCGGTCGCCGGCACGAATACGACCGTCAGCCGGTCCGCCGCGGCGAGCGCGACTACTGAGTGCCCGTCCAACGCCCGACCACCGACCCGACCTTTCGATTCGACTGAGATGCACCTCGAACCCGTCATCACCTCGCTGCGAGCGGCGATCAACGCCAACATCTCGATCAGCGACGATCCCGACCTCGAACTCGCCGCAGAGCGGTTGGCCGAGGCGCTCGAACCGGCGCTGCGCCAGGCAGCGGTCGATCTCGCTCAGCAAGCCGCCAGCGAGATCGGTGCCCAGCTCGCCGACCAGTCGGTCGACGTCGTCCTCAGCGGACGCGATCTCGAGCTCCGGGTCGTCGATGCGTCGGCGTCGTCCGAACCGGCAGCCGACGACGAAGATTTCGACGCCCGCATCACGCTGCGCCTACCGCCGACGCTGAAGTCCACCATCGAACGCTTCGCCAACACCGACGGCGAGTCGGTCAACGCCTGGGTCGTCGAGGCGCTGTCGAAGAACGCCCGTCGTCAGGGAGCGACCGGCGGCACCGTCACCCAGGAGTTCGATCTGTGACGCGGGCCGCGACGTGCCCCGAGGGGATCTGGTGACCGAACGGTACGAGTTCTCGGTGGGAGAGCGTGCCTCGCTCGACGTGCGCACCCACGCCAGTGCCGTCGACGTGTTCGCCGGCGAGCCCGGACGCGTCGTCGTGACCGTCGATCAGCCCGAGCGTTGGGAGGTCTCGAGCGTCGGCGACGCCGTCGTCATCGCCCCGGCCGGACGCCGCGGGCGGCGTGCCGGACGGGTTGCGGTCGAGGTGCCACGCGGCGCCCGTCTGGAGTTCAAGTCGGCGTCGGCCGATCTGCGGGTCGAGGGCGACCTCGGCTCGGTCTCGGTCACCACCGCGTCGGGCAGCCTGCGCCAGCACGGCCGGTGCGCCTCGTTGACGATGTCGACCGCGTCGGGAGATCTGCGTTCGTTCGGCGTCGACGGCGACGCCGAGATCACGACCGTGTCCGGCGACATCGACCTCGGCGACGTCGGCGGCCGGGTCGAGATCACCACGACCTCGGGCGACGTCCGACTGGGGCAGGTCATCGGCGACCTCACCATCGGGTCGACGTCGGGCGACGTCCGGGTCCAGCGGGCGGAGGGCACCGAGTTGGCACTGCGCACGATCTCCGGCGACGTCCGCATCGGATTGCCGACCGGCACGCGGGTCTGTCCCGAACTCACCACGTTCACGGGCACCACCCGACTGCCGGAAGGTCGGCGCGACGCCGGTGCGGACGATGCACCGCCGAGTCGCCTCGTGCGTCTGACGGTGAAGTCCGTGAGCGGCGACATCGACATCCAACGAGCCAGCTGACGGATGGGGTCAGACCAGATCCGACGAGACGGGTCTGCGGGTGACGGATGGGGTCAGACCAGATCCGACGAGTCAGGTCTGGGTACTCAGTCCGTTGACGTCGGATCTGGTCTGACCCCATCCGTGCGCCATTCGTCGACGTCGATGGCGTAGGCGAGACCGTCCATCCATCGTCCGGAGCGGTGGAGACCGTCGCGACGTCCGGCGTACTCGCGCCACATTCCGAGCCGTTCCATCAGTCGCCACGACGCTTCGTTGGCGGCGAAGCATCCGGCCGTGATCCGCCGCACGCCGAGGTCGTCGAAGCAGAGCCGGAACAGTTCCTCGATCACCTCGCGTGCGTAGCCCCGCCCTTGATGGGCCGGTGCGATCACCCACCCGAGTTCGGCTTCGGCGTCGACCGCCTGCGCGGCGATCTCGGTCTGGGACCAGGCGTTCGACAGCGACACCATCGTGTCGCCGATGATCTCGCCCTCGAGCTCGACGACGAGCGTCTTGGCGAGCCGGTCCGGTGCGGCGTAGTGCGCCTGGAACACGTCGCGGTCGTCAGCGGCGGTGGTGAGCCACTCACTCACCCCGGGTTGCGAGCGGATCGCGAAGATCGCGTCGATGTCGTCGACGCTCGCTCGTCGAACGGCGAGCCGTTCCGTCCGCCGTGGCCACTCGATCTGCCCGAGTCGTGCACTCATGCGCCCCAGTCTGTCCGGTCACCCCGGCCACGCCCTCCCTGGGTTCTCGGTGGCGGTGGTCCGGCTTCCCGCACGAGTGCCGCCGAGAAGTGTGTGAGAGGGTGCGTCGGGTGCTCGGTGGCGTCGGTTGCGGTTCGCGCACGCTGAGCCGCCGTGATCTGGGGTTGGGTGTTGATGAGGTTCTCGGTGGCTGTGGTTGCGCATTGCGCATGCCGAGCCGCCGAGATCGTGGCGCGCAGGTGAGGCGGCGTCGGGTTCTCGGTGGCTGTGGTTGCGGTTCGCGCATGCTGAGCCACCGAGAACGTTGCCGTCGGATGTAACGGAATGCCTTCGTGGCGTCCTGTACCGCGTGATGGAATCAGTGGTGATGCAGACCGATCAGGTCGTCGAGCGGGTGCGAGCGGTGTACAACACCGATCACGCGCGTCTGTGGCGGTCGATCTACGCGTTCAGCGGATCGCGTGACGTCGCCGACGAGGCGACCGCCGAAGCCTTCGCGCAGGTGCTCCGACGCGGCGACGAGGTCCGCGACGTCGCGGCCTGGGTGTGGCGGTCGGCGTTCGCGATCGCCCGCGGCGAGTTGCAGCGACGGCGGCGGGTCGAACCCGTCGTCCCGATCGCCGCCGACGTCGACGTCGCCGGTCACGACGGTCTCGGCGAGCTGTTGGTACGGCTCGCCGTGCTCTCCGAGCAGGATCGGGAACTGATCGTGCTCTGCCACGTCGGCGGGTGGAAGCCCGGCGAACTCGCGAAAGTGCTCGGCGAACCCGCCGGCCGCATCCGCGTGCGACTCCATCGAGCGACCGAACGAGCCCGCGAGATCCTGGAGAACGACCGATGAGCGATCGCAACGACCGTCACGAACACGACGACCGGATGGGCCTCGAGGCGTTCGACCGGGTCGACGTCCCCGATCAGTGGGACGACATCACCCGCCGTGCCGAGGGTGTCGAGGTCGACTCGACGGCGCCCGCAAGCGGCAGGCGTCGGACGCCTGCGACCTGGTTCATGGCGGCCGCCGCCATCGCACTCGTCGCCGTTGCAGCCGTCGCCGTGTCGGTGCGCTCGGGTGACGACAGCGCCCCCGCCCCGGCCACGACCCCCGACGAGACCCTGCCGACCCCTGCCACGACCCTCTCGTCGCCGACGTCGCCGACGTCGCCGACGTCGCCACGCGAGCCGACCGTCGCCGACGACCTCGTCGAGTTGCGGGACTGGACGGGATCGACCGTCGGTGCTGCCACCGAGGACCTGCTGGCCCTCGGCCTGCGGTACCAGCTCGTCGAAGTCGACGACGAGAACGCTGGGCACGACGTCGTGGTCGCCTGGTCGGTGCTCGGCGACGCCGATGCCGGGCCGAGGTCGCTCGTCCCGTCGGGTTCGGTCGTCGAGTTGACGGTGGCCGTGTCGCCCGAGTCGGACGCCCCGCCGCCCGACACGGTGCCCGATGCCGACCCGGACGTCGCCGGTGGTGCCGCCGTCACGGCGTGGAACCCGGACTGCGTCGAACGTCTCGGCGAGAACCCCGAACGGTTCAGCGTCCCTGCGGCCGCCGACCGCTTCACGACGCTCGGCAGCGAACCGTCCCTCGACATCGGCCTGCCGGTGGTCGACACCGATGCCGGACCGGTGACGCCGTACCTCCAGACCGCGGTCGTCCCCGGCGGCGTGGCGTTGGCGATGCACGAGTTCGCCGACGGTGCCGAGGTGCTGGCCGTGGTCATCGTCGACGACGATGGTTCGGTTCGTTGGCGACGGTGCCTCGAAGGAGCCGGATGGGGGAGCGCCCTGATTCCCGCCGGGAGCGAGCTGTGGGTCGCCACCGACGACGACACAACGTCGCTGCGCGCGTTCGACCTCGCGACTGGCTCCGACTTCTCCGCCCCGTTCACGGTCGGTCATCGTGTCGTCCAGGACGTCAGCGGCCAGCGGCTGCTGGTCGGTGCGTCGTGGACGTCGCCCGCCATCGAGTCGAGTGACCGCCTCGGCGTCGTCGACCTCGACGGGTTCGCCGCCACCGACATCCCGTATCCCGACCTCGCGATCGGCGACGCCCCCGACGTGGTCCGCTATGAACTGATCGAGACGGTCGACGAGCTGCTCGTCGCGGGAACCTCGATGAGCAGTTCCGTCCCCGATCTGGTGTGGACCGGCGAAGCGTGGTCGAGCGACCCCGCCGATCTGCGCCGGTTGCCGCCGACGCTCGACCACCCGTTCGGTTCGGATGAACCGCTGCAACTCCTCGATGGCGCCGGCGAGGTGATCTGGTCGGTGCCCGGGTTCCGCGGCATCAGCCGGGAAGGCTTCAACAGCGCGATCACCGACTCGGTCGTCCTGGTGATGGAGTGCCTCACGTGGACCGACGACCTGGGCTGCCAGTGGGTCGACGACACACCACCTGAGGAACAGCTGGTGGCGTTCGATCTCCAGACCGGTGAGCGGCTCTGGGCGCGCCCTGGTGGCCAGGCGTTCGCAGCGATCGAGGGTGACCGCGGCATCGTCACCTCCGCGGAGGGCTGGGAACTGATCGACCTCCGGACCGGCGAACGGGTCGACGACCAACCCGTGACGGCCTGGCCGCAGAGCGACATCTTCGCCAACGAGTGCTGCGGCGCCGGCGACTACATCTGGACCCGCCTCGACGGCGGCGTCCTGTTCGAGTCCCTCGGCGACCGCCTCCGGGTGTGGTTCCCGCCCGAAGCATCCACCCCGACGGTCACCACCGCCGCCTTCTCCTGACCCCCGGACACCTGGTCGATTAAATCGCCTGTGTGTCCACCGGTGGACACCTGGTGGATTTAATCGCCTGGGTGTCCGCTCGGCCGGACGAGTGGCGGACGCCTGGTCGATTAAATCGCCTGTGTGTCCACCGGTGGACGCCTGGTGGATTTAATCGCCTGGGTGTCCGCTCGGGCGGGCGGACCGTGGGTGGTTGGGCCATTCCGGTGACCTCGCCGGAGGGCGTGGTTAGGCTGTCGGCCGTGCCTGCAGAGACTCACGTCAACAACGACCCGATCGGGCGCGACGAGATCTTCGAGATCGTCCGCGACCGTCTGGCCGACATCCTCGAGATCGAGCCCGCCACCATCTCCGAAGGGCAGTCCTTCGTCGACGACCTCGACGCCGATTCGCTTGCGTTGATCGAGCTGGTCGAATCCCTCGAAGAAGAACTCGCCGACCGCACCGTCGGGTTCCGCATCGAGGACGAAGACCTCGAAGACCTCAAGACCGTGCGCGACGCCGTCGACTACGTCCACGAGCGGGTCGGCGGCTGATCCCGTGGGCCTCGACGCACTCGAGCAGCGTCTTGGCCACCGTTTCGACGATCGAGACCTCCTCCATCGGGCGATGTGCCATCGCTCGTGGGTCGCCGAGTCGGCAGAGCCCCACGCCAGCAACGAACGTCTCGAGTTCCTCGGTGATGCCGTACTCGGCTGGGTCGTCGCCGATCTCGTGTTCCACAACTTCCAGCACCTCGCCGAAGGGGCGCTGACCGATCTGCGCAAGAGCGTCGTCAATGCGAACGCCCTCGCCGAGGTGGCCGTCGAACTGGGCATCGGTGACCACCTGTTGCTCGGCCGTGGTGAGGACGCGGCCGGCGGCCGCCACAAGACGTCGATCCTGTCCGACGCGATGGAGGCGGTCATCGGTGCGGTCTACCTCGACGGCGGACGCCAGGCGGCGTTCGACTTCATCGACCGCCTCTTTGCCGACCGCCTCGACGATGCGGTCGACTCACTGCACCGCCTCGACTACAAGTCGGCGCTGCAGGAACTCCTGTCCCGCGACGGCAAGCCGACGCCCGACTACAAGGTGAGTTCCACAGGGCCCGATCACGACAAGACCTTCCGGGCCAAGGTGATGATCGCCCGTCAGACGATCGGGCGCGGCGAGGGGCGCTCGAAGAAGTCGGCGGAACAGGCGGCCGCCGCCGACGCGTACGAGTCGCTCGTCGAGTCCTGACCCGATGCCCGAACTCCCCGAAGTGGAGACCGTCCGACGCGGTCTCGAACAGCACGCCGTCGGCCGGCGCGTCGGCCGGGTCGAGGTCGGACGCGAACGCACCGTCCGGCGTACGTCGGCCGCGGCCGTGATCGACGGACTGACCGGCACGACCATCCTCGCCGCCAACCGGCGCGGCAAATACCTGTTCCTTCCGCTCGACTCCGGTGACGAGGTGATGATCCATCTCCGGATGAGTGGACAGGTGCTCGTGGCCGCCGCCGGCGCCGCCCGACCACCGCACACCCACGTCGTGCTCCACTTCGATCCGGACGAGGCAGGGGAGCGACGCGAGCTGTGGTTCGTCGACCCGAGGACGTTCGGTGAGGTCGTGGTGTTCGATCCCGATCACGTCGACGTCGAGCTGCCCGACGTCGCCCAGCTCGGCATCGACCCGATCGTCGACGACCTCTCGCTGCCGGAGTTGCGCCGGATCCTGCGCTCCCGGCGACGTCTGCTCAAGCCCCTCCTGCTCGATCAGCACCTGATCGCCGGGATCGGCAACATCTACGCCGACGAGATCCTCCACGAGGCGCGGCTCCGGCCGGACCGGATCAGCAACGAGCTCCCGACCGTGTCGGAACGACGGTTGCACGGCGCGATCCATCGCATCCTGAACGAGGCGATCGACGCCGGGGGCTCGACCCTGCGTGATGCGCAGTACGTCGACCTGTTCGGGGATGGGGGGAGCTACCAGGAGTCGCACCACGTGTACGGCCGGCCGGGGGAGCGGTGCCGCACCTGTGGCGTCGGCTGGATCCGTCTCACCGTGAGCGCCCAACGCTCCACCCACTACTGCCCCCGCTGCCAACGCTGAGCCTGTCCGCAGGTCGACCGCACCTGGCGCCGGACGTGCAGGCGATTTAATCGCCCACACGTCCACCGGTGGACACCCAGGCGATTTAATCCACCAGGTGTCCGCAGGGCAGGACCGGGATGCGCCGGACACCCAGGCGATTTAATCCACCAGGTGTCCACCGGTGGACACCCAGGCGATTTAATCCACCAGGTGTCCGGGTCGGGTTCGCAGCGACTCGGGGTGGCATGCGGTGGGGTCGGCGGACTGGGCAGTAGATTCGGGGCCGCCGTGTTTGTGAAGAGCCTCACCCTCAAGGGCTTCAAGTCGTTCGCCGACTCCACCACCATGCACCTCGAACCCGGGGTCACCGTCGTGGTCGGGCCGAACGGCTCCGGGAAGTCCAACGTCGTCGACGCGATCGCGTGGGTGCTCGGCGCCCAGGCTCCCAAGTCGGTTCGCTCCCAGAAGATGGACGACGTCATCTTCGCCGGCACCGAGAAGCGCCCGGCGCTCGGCCGCGCCGAGGTCGGGCTGACGCTCGACAACACCTCCGGCCTCCTACCGGTCGAGTTCAACGAGGTCACCCTCACCCGCGTGCTGTTCCGCTCGGGCGAGAGCGAGTACATGATCAACGGCGCCCCGTGCCGCCTGCTCGACATCCAGGAGTTGCTCTCCGACGCCGGTGTCGGCCGTCAGCAGCACGTGATCGTGAGTCAGGGCCAGATCGATGCCGTCCTCAACGCTCGGCCGGAAGACCGTCGTGGCATCATCGAAGAGGCCGCCGGTGTCCTCAAGTACCGCCGCCGCAAAGAGAAGGCCGAGCGGCGCCTCGACGCCACCGAGGCGAACCTGCTCCGTCTGCAAGATCTCCTGCGGGAGGTGCGTCGACAGCTGCGCCCGCTCGAACGACAGGCCGAAGCGGCCCGCCGTCACGGCGAGATCGTCGTCGAGCTCCGCACCCTGCGTGTGTTCGTCGCCGGACGCGAGATCGCCGGTCTGCGCACCAAGCTCGAGTCCATCGCCACCGACCGTCTCGACGCCGGGCGACGCGAGGGTGAACTGAAAGCCGAACTCGCGCGCCTCGACACCGAGATCATGTCGCTGGAGTCCGAGTTGTCTGCCCGCGGCGAGAGCGACGTCGCCGACCGGCTCATGCAGGTCGAGCAGTTGCGCGAACGGGCCCGCGGTCTGGCCGCCGTGCTCACGGAGCGCAAGCGATCGCTGGAACGGGACAAGGGGTCGCTGCTCGACGCCGGTGTCATCGCCAACCTCGAGGGCGACGCGGCCACCTACCGCGCCGAACTCGACGAGGTCGACGCCGCGCTCGACCAGGTACAGCCCGAGAGCGAGCAACTCGAGGCCGACGAGGCGGCGTTCCGTGAGGAGCGCGAGCAGATCGCTCCGACCCTGTTCGACGACGAGAAGAGCAGCGCCAAGGCGGCCAGCGCCGCCGCCGAGGTGCGCGGTGAACTCCGGTCGATTCGCAACGGTGTCGAGCGCAGCGAGAGCGATCGCCGCCGCGGCGTGGCTCGCCGCGACGAGTTGACCCGCAGGATCGAACAGCTCGAGGCCGACACGGAGCGGTTGCGTTCCGATTGTGCCCAGGCCGAGACGGTCGAGTCGCCGCTGGTCGACCAGATCGCCGCCGCCGAACAGGAGCGGATCGAAGCCGACGCCGCCGTCGAGCGGCTCACCGCCGAACGCGCCGACGCGAACGACGCCGCCTCGCGCGCCGCCGCCCGTGTCGAGGCGCTGCAGCTCGCGCTCGACGCCGCCCACGCCCGGGCGGGAGCCGAACGACTCGCCGGCGTCGACGGGGTGCTCGGCACGCTGCTCGACCTCGTCGAGATCGACCACGGCTGGCAGGAGGCCGTCGAAGCATCGCTCGGCGAGGCGCTGACCGCCGTCGTCGTCGAGAACCCCGAGTCGGCGCAGCGGGCGCTCGAGGCGCTGCAGTCGTCCGACACCAGCGGGGCGGTGCTCGCAGCGGGCGGCCGTCCCGGGTCGATCTCACCGCCGCCGGTCGGCGACCCGGTGCTGCCCCATGTCCGCTCCGGGCGCCCCGGCGTGAGCGGTCTCCTCGAGGCGCTCGTCGCCGGTGCGGTGCGCGTCGATTCCGTCGGCGCCGCTGTCGCCGCGGCGCTCGATCACCCGAATGCGGTGATCGTCACCTCGACGGGGGATCGCTTCGCCCCGACCGGGTGGCGCGTCGGCGCTGCCGCCGGCGGTGCGACCGCCGCCGCGCTCGCCGACGCACAGGAGCGTGCCGAGCAGTGCTCGCGTGCGCTGGCATCGGCGGAAGAAGCAGCCCGGAGTGCCCGTGAACGTCAGTCGGCCGCCCGCCAGGCGGAGGCCGATCTGACGCGCCAACTCGACCAGAACGACGCCCGGTTCACCGCCGCGTCCGAAGGGTTGTCCCGCGTGCTCGGGCAGCGACGCGAAGCGGCCGCCGAGTGCGAGAACCTCGACCGATCGATCGAGGAACTCACGGCGTACATCGAGGGGGAGCAGACCCGCATCGCCGAACTCGAAGCGGTGTTGCCGACGCTCGACGCGGAGGAGCAGGCGGAGGCCGAGGCGGCCAAAGCGCGCGGCGAGGCGCGTGCCGAGCTCGAAGCCCGGGCGGCCGTGTTGTCGTCGCGTCGCCGCGAACTCGAGGTGCGCAACGCCGGACTCCAGGAACGCAAGCAGTTGCTCGAGCATCGCATCGCCGAGACCGAACGGCGCCTCGAAGCCGACAAGGAGGCCCGGGCGTTGGCCGCCGAGCGTCGGGTGCAGGTCGAGCAGGCGATCGTCGCGATCGACCGGCTCGCCGGTCTCGTCGACGCTCATCGCAGCGTGATCGAGGTCGAACACGACGACCTCGTCACCCGCCGTCGCCGGCAGAGCGAGGAGGTCCGCGGGCTGACAACCGCACTCGACACGGCGCGCAAGGGACGCACCGACGCCGAGCGACGCCTCGAGGAACTGCGGCACAAGCTGCACAAGTCCGAGGTGGAGGAGGCCGAGGCGAAGCTGCGGCTGGAGACGGCGATCGAGACGCTGCGTCGCGACCTCGACGTCGAACCCGAGGTGGCCGAGGCCACCGAACAGCCGGAGCTCCCCGAAGGAGCGACCGCCGCCGGTCGGGTTCGCGAACTCGATCGAGAGCTGCGTCTGCTGGGGCCGATCAACCCGCTCGCGCTCGAGGAGTACAACGAGCTGCAGCAGCGCCACACCTTCCTCGAGGAGCAACTCGACGACGTCCGGTCCACGCGCCGCGAGTTGAGCCGCGTCATCAAGGCCGTCGACCAGGAGATCCAGACGGTGTTCGCCTCGGCGTTCGCCGACGTCAGCGAGAACTTCACGAGCCTGTTCTCCACCCTGTTCCCCGGCGGGTCCGGCAAGCTCAAGCTGACCGTGCCCGACGATCTGCTCAACACGGGCATCGAGGTCGAGGCAAAGCCGAGCGGCAAGAACGTGAAGAAGCTGTCGCTGTTGTCCGGTGGCGAACGCAGCCTCACGGCGTTGGCGTTCCTGTTCGCCGTGTTCCGGAGTCGACCGTCGCCGTTCTACGTGATGGACGAGGTCGAGGCGGCGCTCGACGACGTCAACCTGCACCGGTTCCTCGGTCTCATCAACGAGTTCCGCAAGGACGCTCAGCTGGTGATCGTCTCGCACCAGAAGCGCACGATGGAAGCCGGCGACAGCCTGCTCGGGGTGAGCATGCAACCCGGTGGCAGCAGCAAGGTCGTCACCGAAAAGGCCAGCACCGCGACGTCGAGGTAGCTCGGGTCGGGTGCCGGAGGTGACGGGCGAGGCGCAGCCGAGACCCGTTACCGGCGGTCACCTGACTCCGGGGTCCTGTGGGTCGGCCCAGCGTCTCGAGGGCTCGGGTTCGCGTACCGATCCCGGGTCAGGTGATCGACGGTAACGGCTCGTTCCTCGCCGTCACCTCCGACACCTGACCCGCCGAGCGCGTGGCATGCTGGGGTGCATGGGGCAGTACGAGGGACTCAGGGCGCTTTACGTCAACACGTCGTTGAAGCGGGACCCGACGGACAGTCACACCGGGCTGCTGCTCGGGGCGTCGGCGGCGATCATGGAGAAGCAGGGGGTCACGGTCGACCACGTGTACCTCCTCGAACACCAGGTGCCGCCGGGCGTCTACCCCGACATGACCGAGCACGGCTGGGACCGCGACGACTGGCCGGCCATCTGGGAACGGGTGCGGGCGGCCGACATCTTGGTCGTGGGGACCCCGCTCTGGCTCGGTGAGGAGAGTTCGGTGTGTCGGGTGTTGATCGAACGGCTCTATGCGATGTCGGGGTTGCTCAACGACCAGGGTCAATCCGTCTACTACGGCAAGGTCGGCGGGTGTGTCGTGACCGGCAACGAGGACGGCATCAAGCACGCGGCGATGACGCTCGGCTACGCGCTCTCGCACCTCGGCTACACCATCCCGCCGCAGGCCGACTGCGGGTGGATCGGTGAGGCCGGTCCCGGACCGTCGTACGGCGACGAGACCGACGACGGTGGGCGAGTCGGGTTCGACAACGAGTTCACCCAGCGCAACACGACGATCATGACGTGGAACCTGATGCACCTGGCCGCCATCTTGCAGGCCAACCCGATCCCCAACGAGGGCAACGATCGCAACGCCTGGGCGGCCGGTGCCAGGTTCGACTTCGAGAACCCCGAGTACCGGTCGTGACGCGGCCATCGGGAGCGAATTGAGCCGCGCGTTCGAGGTGCTCGACGTCCGGCCGACCCGGATGGGCGAGATCATGTTGCGGCGGCGGCTCGAACCCGTCCTGCAGATCGACATCTGGGAGGTCAAGCTCGGCGACGAGTTCCTCATGTCGAGCATGTTCACGGCGACCGAGGAGGCGGTCGGGCGCCTCGGCACGACGGCGACGCCGGGCGACGAGCTGCGGGTCGTGGTCGGTGGTCTCGGCCTGGGTTGCACGGCGGCCGCGGCGCTGGAAGACGAGCGGGTGGCGGAGCTGTTCGTGATCGACGCGCTCTACGCCGTGATCGACTGGCACGAGCGCGGCCTGGTGCCGCTGGGCCCGACGCTGGTGGCCGACGACCGTTGCGCGTTCGTGCACGGTGACTTCTTCGCCATGGCGCACGACGGAATCGACGCCGGAGTCGGACCGCCGTTCGACGCGATCCTGGTCGACATCGATCACACGCCCGGACACCACCTCGACGACAGCCACGCCGGCTTCTACAGCGAGGCGGGGCTGCAGCGGGTGGTCGACCAGTTGGTACCGGGCGGCACGTTCGCCCTGTGGTCGGACGATCCGCCGGACGCCGCGTTCATGGCGCTGCTCGGCCGGGTCTTCACCGACGTGCGTGCCGAGGTCGTCGAGTTCCCGAACCACTACACCGGTGCCAACTCCGCCTGCACCGTCTACCTCGCCCACCCTTGACCCGGGTCGGGTGATCTCCGGAAACGTCGACTCCGTCGCCGTTCCCTCCGACACCCGACCCGACCGGCCGGGTCCCGGGTCCACCCACGAAGTGGACCCGGTGCTCGCTCGGCTCGGAGTCGACGAGACTTGTTGTCGACGAGTCCGTGAAATTAGACGTGACGGCAACGCAGCGATCGGGCGATCCGGCCCGAATCAGGTGGGTTGGTCGGCGTAGCGGAGGTAGGGCTTGATTTCCTCGACGTTGGGGAGCTTGGCCTTGGCGTCTTCGGTCGACATGGCGGGCGACACGATGACGCGGTCGCCGGGGCGCCAGTCGGCCGGGGTGGCGATGGGTGCGGCGTCGGTGGCCTGCAGGGCGTCGATCACGCGCACGATCTCGTCGAAGTTGCGACCCACCGACTTCGGGTAGGTGAGGGTGAGCCGCACCTTGTTGCTCGGGTCGATGATGAACACCGAGCGCACGGTCGAGGTGTCGCCCTCGCCCGGGTGGATCATGTCGTAGGCCTCGGAGACCTTGCGGTCGGGGTCGGCGATGATCGGGAAGTTGAGGTCGGTGCCGCCGACCTCACCGATGTCGGGCGCCCAACCGTGGTGATCCTCGATCGGATCGACCGACACGGCGATCGCCTTGGTGTTGCGCTTGCCGAATTCGTCCTTCAGCGCGGCGGTGCGACCGAGTTCGGTCGTGCAGACCGGCGTGAAGTCGGCCGGGTGGCTGAAGAACACGGCCCATGAGCCGTCCTTCCAGTCGTGGAACGTGATCTCACCATCGGTGGTGACCGCAGTGAAGTTGGGCGCTTCGTCGCCGAGACGGATGGACATGGGGTACTCCCTCGAGTCGTTGTTCGGACTTCCCGACCGCTCTGGTCGGGATTGCAAGCATGCCAAACGACACGCACCCGCGGCAACGTCCGCCGTCGACGTTCCATTCCTGCGTCCGCTCCTTGGCTCGCTCACCCGCCGCTAGCGTCGGGGTCGATATGGACATCCAGTGGCTTTTCCTGATCCTCGCGATCGTCGTTCTGGTCTTCGGGCTCGGTGTCGTCGTCGCCAACCGTCGCAAGATGGACACCGGACAGCGCACCGAGCTGCCGCCCCGCCCGACGCCGCCGGCCGTTCCCGAACGCGAACCCGAGACGGGCGACACCCTCGTCGAAGAGCCGCCGGTCGTCGAGCCGGCACCCGAGCCGGAGCCGGTCAAGCCGCTGTCGTTGCGCGACCGTCTGTCGAAGGCTCGTGCGACGTTCAGCGGTGCGTTCGGCAGCGTCCTCGGACGCAGCACGATCACCGACGAGACGTGGGACGACCTGGAAGAGGCGCTGTTGCGGGCCGACGTCGGGCTCGGCGTCACCGACGGCCTGCTCGAGCCGCTCAAGGAGCGGGTGAAGGCGAAGGAGATCACCGAGCCGTCGGAGCTGCTGGACGCGTTGCAGGCGGACATGATCGCCAAGCTCGCCGGGTCCGACCGCGAGGTGCACTACGACGCGTCCCTGGGGGCCGGTCAGCCCAATGTCTGGCTGTTCGTCGGCGTGAACGGTGTCGGCAAGACGACCACGATCGGCAAGGTCGCGCGCCAGCAGACCGACGCCGGGCGCAGTGTGCTGCTCGCCGCCGGCGACACGTTCCGCGCCGCCGCCGCCGAACAGCTCGGCACGTGGGCCGAACGTTCGAACACCGACTTCGTCCGCGGCACCGAGGGCGGCGACCCGTCGTCGGTGATCTTCGACGGCATCGAGCGAGCCGCCGCGAAGCAGATCGATCTCGTGCTCGCCGACACCGCCGGTCGCCTCCACACCAAGACCAATCTGATGGAGGAGCTGAAGAAGGTACGCCGCGTCGCCGAGAAGGGCGCCGGCACCGTCACCGAGACCCTGCTCGTGATCGACGCGACCACCGGCCAGAACGGTCTCGCCCAGGCCCGTCAGTTCAGCGAGGCCACCGACGTGACCGGCGTCGTGCTCACGAAGCTCGACGGTTCGGCCAAGGGCGGCATCGTGTTCGCCGTCGAGACCGAACTCGGCATCCCGGTCAAGCTCGTCGGCGTCGGCGAACAGGTCGGCGACCTCATTCCGTTCCACCCGGACGAATTCGTGAATGCACTGTTCGATTCGGGAACCGATCGCTGACGCCGGACGTCCAACGGGCATGCGTACTCACGTCTGGCGTTTCGTCCCCGTCACCGCCGCCCTCGCACTCGTCTTGAGTGCCTGTGGTGGCGACGACCCGTCGTCCGATCCCATCGACAGCCCCGACACGACTTCGGCGGCCGACGATGGCGCCATGCGCGCCCCGTCGCCGATCGAGATGACCGGCGGCGGCTCTGCCGACTCGAGGGTCGCCGGCCAGACCACTGCCGAGGTTGCCGCCGATGACATGGCGACCGACATGATGATCGCGCCATACGTGATCACCGACTTCGTCGTCGGCGACCTCGGGCCCCTGCCCGACAACTCAACGGGCTACGTCTTCGACGCCGGCGGCATGCCGACCGCCGAGGACGCGGCCGCGATCGCCGGTGCGCTCGGCCTGCAGGGCGAGCCGGAGCAGATCGACGACGGCTACTCGGTGTACTGGCGTGTCGGTCCCGACGACGGCACCGCACCGTCGATGACGCTCTGGGACGACGCCATGCAGTCGTGGAACTACGACTGGGGCTGGGAAGGTCGCGACGTCGGCATGGTCGAGTGCACCGTGTCCGCCGAGGCACCCGCCGTCGATCCCGAACTCGGCGATCCCGCGCTGGTCGATCCGGAACCTGGCACCGATGCCGCCGTGGACGTGCCAGCGGAGACGATCGTCGACGAGCCGATGCCGGTCGAGGTGTGCTCGGAGCCGGAGTTGCCGACGGGTTTGCCGTCGGAGGCCGACGCCGAGCAGCGGGTCACCGACCTGCTCGCCGCGATGGGCGTCGATCCGGCGACCGTTACCTTCGACACCTACGCCGACGACTGGAACACCAACGTCACGGCCAACCACCAGGTCGACGGTGTCACCGCCCGCAGCTGGGGCTTCACGTTCGGCGAGAACGCCGAACTCCAGTACGCGTGGGGCAGCAGCGCGATGCCCGAGGCGGTCGGCCCGTATCCGCTGATCGACCTCGACGCCGCCATCGCCCGCCTCGAGAGCGAGCAGTACGGCGGCTGGGGATTCGGCGGCACCGAGCCGGCGATCCTGCGTGATGCGGTCACCGAGTTCGACGTCTCGTCCGAGGAGATGAGTTCCGACGACGTCGCCGTGTCGAGCGATTCGGCAGTGCCCGAACCGATGCCGGTCGACGTTCCGGAGGGCCCGGTCGACACGGTGGCGCCCGAGGAGATCACCGTCACCCTCGTCGACGTCCAGCCCGACCTGTGGTGGGTGTGGGACGCCGACGGCTCGGCGTGGCTCGTGCCCGCCTACCGGTTCATCGGCGACGACGACGGCTGGTACACCGTCCCCGCCGTCGCCGACGAGTTCCTGATCCAGGCCGAACCCGTCACGACCGAGCCCGTCACGACCGAACCAGCGCCCGTCGAACCGCCGGCCACCACCGCGCCGGTGGAGACGACCCCGGTCGAGACCACGGTGCCCGGCGAGGCGCCGGCCACGACCGCTCCTGCGACGACGGCAGTGCCCGACGAACTGGGCGCACTGGTCGGAGCGAGCCTCGAGGAGTACGTCGCCGCCGCCGAGAGCGCGGGCTGGGAGACGCGGGTCGTCGAACGCAACGGTGAGTCGCTCCCGGTCACCATGGACCTTCGCCCCGACCGCATCAACCTCGCCGTCGTCGGCGACGGCCCGACCGAGTACGTCGTGCGGGCCACCCTCGACGACGGCACCCTGATCGGCGAAGCCGACATCCCCGGCGTGACGCTCATGACGATCACCGAGGTGACCGAGGGCGTCGAGTACTACCCGGCCTGCGGCAACGAGATCCTCGATCTGGACGGCGTCCTCTGGTACCCGATCGACGAGACGGTCAGCCCCGACTTGTGGGCCGCCGCGACCACGATCGACCGTGAGGTCTACGAAGTGGCCAAGGCGAGCGGGTTCGCCAGGGTCGCCCCTCCCGGTCCGGGCGACGACGTCGGCACGTTCGTGCTCTACGAGGACGGCATCGCCCGCTTCGTCTCCGACAGCGGCAACCTCGACCGCTGGCTCACCACCGAGGAACTCGAATACCCCTGGGCCTGCTGACCTGACCGGTCGAACATCAGGCCGCCGGTAGCGTGGGGGACCTGATGTTCGACAATCTGTCCAACCGACTCGACGGGATCGTCAAACGGCTGCGCGGCAAGGGTCGCCTCACCGAAGCCGACGTCGACGAGATCATGAAAGAAATCCGGGCGGCGCTGCTCGAGGCCGACGTCAACGTCACCGTCGTCCGCTCGGTCTGCAACCGCATCCGTGAGCACGCGATCGGCGCCACCCGCAGCCAGGCCCTCGATCCCGGCCAGCAGGTCGTCAAGGCGGTCAACGACGAACTCGTCCGCATCCTCGGCGGCGAGACCCTCTCGATCCAGTACGCCCCGAAGCCGCCGACCGTCATCTTGATGGCCGGTCTGCAGGGCTCCGGCAAGACGACCGCCACCGGCAAGCTCGCCCTGTGGTTCAAGTCGCACGGCCGTCAGCCGCTCCTCGTCGGCGCCGACCTCCAACGTCCGGCCGCCGTCGAGCAGCTCCGTACCCTCGGCCGTCAGGTCGACGTACCGGTCTTCTCCGACCCCGAAGATCCGATCATCACCGCCTACGAAGGCGTCGAGGAGGCCAAGCGGCTGGGCCGCGACGTCGTCATCGTCGACACCGCCGGCCGCTTGTCGATCGACGCCGAGATGATGGAGCAGGTCCGTCTCATCTCCGGTGCCGTCTCGCCCGACTACACGTTCCTCGTCATCGACGCGATGACCGGCCAGGACGCGGTCCAGACCGCCGAGGCGTTCCACGAGACGCTCGAGATCGACGGGGTCATCCTCTCCAAGCTCGACGGCGACGCCCGCGGTGGCGCCGCCCTGTCGGTGAAGGAAGTGATCGGCCGCCCGATCGCGTTTGCGTCCACCGGCGAGAAGCTCGACGCGTTCGAACAGTTCCACCCCGACCGCATGGCGTCGCGCATCTTGGGCATGGGCGACGTGCTCACCCTCATCGAGCAGGCCGAGAAGGCGTTCGAAGCCGACCAGGCCGAGCAGGCCGCCGCCCGCATGATGGAGGGCGAGTTCACCCTCGACGACTTCCTCGAGCAGATGCAGGCCATCAAGAAGATGGGCTCGCTCAAGAACATCATGGCGATGATGCCCGGCATGCCGAAGGAGTTGAAGAACGCGGAGATCGACGACGAGATGCTCGTGCCGATCGAGGCGATGATCAGCTCGATGACGGTCGAAGAACGTGCCCGTCCTCAGATCATCAACGGCAGCCGTCGCGCCCGCATCGCCAAGGGCGCCGGCGTCGAACCGGGCGAGGTCAACCGTCTCGTCAAGCAGTTCGGCGACATGCAGAAGATGATGAAGAAGATGGGCATGACCGGCGGCGGCAAGAAGGGCAAGGGCAAGCGTGGTGGCTTCCCCGGGCTCGGCGGCCTGGGCGGCATGAAGGACATGCCCGACATGGCCGAGCTGCAGGAGATGATGGGCCAGGGCGGTCCCGGCGCTCCGGGCGGCCAGCTCCCCGGCGGCTTCAACCCGCCCCGCTGAACGGATCCGTCCGTCGACACTGTTCCGCCCGACCCTGTTCGGAATCGGGTCGGACGCCGCTAACCTTTCGTGGTTCTCAAATTCGCCTGTAGGAGACAGTTCATGGCAGTCAAGCTGCGCCTCACCCGAGTCGGCAAGAAGAAGCAGCCCCAGTATCGCATCGTCGCGGCCGACGCTCGCTCGCCGCGCGACGGCCGCTTCATCGAGATCCTCGGTCACTACGACCCGCGGCAGGAGCCGTCGGGCCTCACCGTCGACAACGACAAGGCCGTCAAGTGGCTGAGCGAGGGCGCGCAGCCGACCGAGCGAGTGGCCAAGCTGCTCGAGATCTCGGGCGCGATGGAGCAGTTCAAGGCCGCCAAGTGAGCGACCAGGCTGCACCCACCGCCGTTGCCGTCCTGACCCACATCGTCACCTCGATCGTCGATCACCCCGAGTCGGTCACGGTCGACGAGGTCGACGGTGAGGGCAAGCTGCGCCTCGACGTGCGGGTCGCCGACGGCGACCTCGGCCGCGTGATCGGCCGCCGTGGCCGCACCGCCGCGAGCATCCGCACCGTCACCCGCGCCGCAGCGAGCAAAGACGGCGTCGATATCGACATCGAGTTCTTGGATTAATCGGCACCCCCGCCGAAGGTTCTTCGAGATCCCGGGTCCGGCAGGGCTCGGGATCTCGCCGTTTTCGGTCGGTCGAAGTC
>NZZV01000115.1 GCA_002698945.1 Acidimicrobiaceae bacterium | reverse complement strand
GAGATCGACCACCGCACCGATCCTGCGTGACCACGAACTGCGTCGGCAAGCCCCGGCCCTGATCGCCTGCCCACCACCAGCGTCGAGATCACCGCCCACGCGACGCACAGCGCAGACGACCAACCCGGCCCGTACCGCGCTTCTCCGGCGCCTGCATGCAGAAGCACCGGCGACCGAGGTGACCTCGACGTCGCCGGTTCGTCTACGCGCCCTTCCACTCATCGGCGCCGCTGTGTGCGACGACGCATCCCATGGCACCATCGACGATCTAGCCGATTCGGCCCGCACATTTGCGGTCGTCGGGCGTAGCGTCTGCCGATCTCAGCGACCCCGACACCCGGACCAGCGAACGAGGCGCCGGCGTCACGACCACAGCGCACCGCCGAGGTTCAACCCGTACCATGCCTGCGCCGCTCGTCGGCACAGCGGACCCCGCCGTCCAACGACACTTGAGCGCTACTCACGGCGCGCCGCTCCGGTCGGCTGACCGCGGAACTGGGGAGGACCCGACACCTCGACCTCGAGCGGAGCCAGCGGCACGCGGTCCGGCACGAACCCAGCAGCGACCGCGCTCGCAGCGTCACGCGACTCGAACCGGCATGCCTCCGCCAGCTCCGCCGTCACGATCGGCGCGCCGTCGACCAACTCACGCAACATCCCAACACCCGGCGGCTGCTGACGCAGGATCCACACCCTCACCGGATCGGACACTACGCAGACGGTGTGACACCCGAGATCCGCCCAGCGGCCAGTGCAGGCCCAGGCACGGCGCCGGATGTGCGGCTCAAACCCTGAACACCCTCGGTCGGTCACCATCACGTCGACCCGAGGGCGAGGAGTCCTTCACAGATCATTACCCGCTGGATGCACCTCGCTCCCCGTACGGAAGTGTGCTGTCGATCTCGAAGCTCCGCGTCGGCCAAGAGGCGTACCACCTGTCCGGCGTCGCCCAGTCGCTCGATGACTACTACACCGGTGCCGGCGAGGTCGCCGGGCAGTGGGTCGGCGGTGGCGCCGACCGCCTCGGCCTCGCCGGCACCGTCGTCGGTGACGACCTGCGAGCTGTGCTCGCCGGGATCCAGCCCGGCACGGGCGGACTGTCGCCGAACGGAACCGAGATCAATCCGCACCCGCGACGGGTGCCTGGCTTCGATCTCACGTTCAAGGCGCCAAAGTCGGCGAGCGTGCTCTACGCCGTGTCCGACGACCCGCGAGTTCAGGGCGCGGTGATCGAGGCCGGCGAGGTGGCCATGCGCGCTGCGGTCGCCTGGCTCGAGCGTGAGGCGGCACGGGTCCAGCGCGGCTCTCACAACCTCGCCTACCTGTCCCGCCTCGCCCCCGACGAGCGATCACAGGCGGGTCCACGGCGCCTTCCCACCTCCGGTCTGGTCGCTGCCTCGTTCCGACATCGCACCTCGCGGGCCGGCGATCCGCTGTTGCACTGGCATGTGCTCGTCGCCAACCTCGTCGAGGGAACGGATGGGAAGTGGTCCTCGCTCGTCCACCCCGAGATCTATCGCCACGCCACTGCCGCCGGCCATCTATTCCAGGCCACCATGCGCGATGAGCTCACGAGAACGTTGGGCGTCGAGTGGCGGCCCGGGCGTCACATGCCCGAGATCGCCGGCATCCCGCAGTCGGTGCTCGACACCTTCTCCAAGAGGTCCGCCGAGGTCGAGGCCTGGCTGGAAGCGACCGGCACTCCCGCCACGAAGGAGGGCCGTCAGGCGGCGGTGCTGGCGACTCGGCGTAACAAGCCCGAGAAGGAGCACCTTCGTCTCGACGCAGAGTGGAAGGCCGAGGCGGAGCAACTCGGGTGGGGACCGGGAATGGCCGATGGTCTCATCGCTGCGGCGGCTCGCAGGAACCCGGTCGACTACGACTCGGCGTGGCGGATCGAAGGCGTCGGCTTCGACGAACACGGGCACGCCGAGATGATCGAGCGGACTGTCTCCCCCGACGAATGGATCATCGACCTCCTCGCCACGCTCACGAGCGAGCGCTCAACGTTCACGCTCCCCGACCTCACGGAGAGGATCGCCGACCGACTGGACGCTGGTGCGACGGTCGAGACCATCGAGCGGCTCGCCCGTCGCGTCATCGCGTCATCCCAAGTGGTCGAGGTCCACGCCGACGACCAGCCCCGCCAGTGGACCAGCCGAGAACTCCTCGACACGGAGCAGCGGTTCATCGACGCCCTCGAACAAGGCTCCCCACCGCCGGCCGGGACAGACACCGTCCACGAGGCGCTCGCTCGTCATGGCGACATGGGCGCCGATCAGCGAGCCGCCGTTGAGGCCATCTGCAGGACGACCGCTGCTGTGTCCGTCCTCGTCGGCCCCGCTGGGACCGGGAAGACCCACACGATCGATGCAATCCGGGCCGTCCACGACGCCGCCGGAGTTCCGATCCGCGGTGCTGCGCCTTCGGCGAGAGCGGCACTCGAACTGGCCGCATCGACTGGGATGCCGACCTCCACCCTCCACCGCCTGCTCGTCGATCAGCACCTCGACCGGACCAGCCCTGGGAGTCTGCTCGTGATCGACGAAGCCGGGATGGCCGACGTCCGCACCCTCACCCGAGCAATCACCGACCACATCCAAGGCGGAGGGCGGGTCCTGCTCGCCGGCGACCACCGTCAACTGCCAGAGATCGGCGCCGGCGGTGGCTTCGCGTATGCCGCCCAACACGCCGGGACCGTCGCCGAACTCACCGTTAACCGCCGCCAACGCAACCCGTGGGAACGAGTCGCACTCACCGAGCTACGCGACGGCAACGTCGCAGCAGCGGTTCGCGCCTACGTCGGGCACGATCGGCTCACCGTCGCCGACACTCCCGCCGGCCTCGTCGGACGCGCCATCGACCACTGGGCGACTGCCCGCGCCGACGGCCGGAATCCGGTACTGCTCGCCGGGACCAACGAGCTCGTCGACCAGCTGAACCAGGCTGCGATCGACCACCTCATCCGCACCGGCGAACTGGAGGACACCGGCCAGCACGCCTACGGCGAGACATCCGTCCGAGTCGGCGAACGTGTCGTCGTGCGTCGCAACAGCGAACGTGAACAGAGTCCGGATGGGACCACGGCCCGCGTCATCAACGGGCACACCGGCACCGTCACCGTCATCAACCCCGAATCCCAACAGGTCACCATCGCCCTCGACCACGGCCCGGCCATCACACTCGACGAGCGATACCTACGGCGCGGCGGACACGTCACCCACGCCTACGCCCTGACCTCCCATCGTTCCCAGGGCGGCACCTGGGATCTCGCCATCGCCGTCGGTGCGGACACCCTCCACCGTGAAGCGGCCTATGTGCAGTTGTCCCGCGGCATCCACGCCAACCACATCATCCTCACTGACCCGGAAGCCACCGCCCTGCTCGACGCAGCCCGACGCGACACCGCTCGTCACGATCACGGCATCCAGCACCCCGACGACGAACCCGACGCCGCGGAGGAACACCTCGCCCGGCGACTCACTCGCTCCGGCGCCAAGCACCTCGCGCACACGCTCGACGCAGACGTGACCCGAATCGATCACCTCGCCACCCACCTGCCCTACGCAGAGCTCGAATCACAGGCTCGGCAGTCCACCTACGTCGAGCACCTCACAACGACCGAGCACGGCCACCACCGCGCCGACCTGCTGCAACGCCTTGACCGACTCGTCGAAATCGCCAACCACATCGCCGTCGGGCACCACGTCAGCCCCGCCGATCGACACAACATCGGCACCGTCGTCGACGTCGACGACCGGAACGGCACCGCGACGTTGCACTTCACCTCTCGCCACGGCAACGACGCCGAACGCACCTTCCGCTGGGACGATCTCCGCCTCGTCGAACCGCTCCACCCGGAACCACGCTCGCTCGGGGCCGAGGCCCAGAGGACCCTCGACCGACTCGTCGGCGAGATCACCACGCAGATCGACGCCTGGGACAGCACGCTCCGCAGTCGTGGCGCGGAACCTGGTAGAGCTCATCTCTATGCGGCGGCCGCCCGGCGCAGTCTCGACCGGGCAGCCTCGTCGCTCGCGGCCGAGCAACCCGACTGGCTCCAGCAACTCCTCGGAGGACGCCCCACCGACGTCGCCGGCGCACGCACCTGGGACAACGCCGTCACTGCCATCGCCCGCTGGCACATCACCCATCCCGAGGGACCCGGCGGCGACCCGGCCGGGGCACACCAGCTGCGCACCTGGATCACCCAGACCCGCACCTGGCTCGACACCACCGACCGAACCGTCCCCGTCAAGACCGTGGCACGGACCGGCGCCGAGATCGACGAGCGACGCAGCGAACTCGAACACATCCTCGACAGCGCCCCACCCGACTGCCGCCAGATCGTCGACCAGCTCCAGAGCGGCCAGCTCGCCCTCCACGACGTCGACGAACTCCTCCGCAGTGCGATGGATCAGCAGGACGCTCGCCGACTCTGGATCCTCGAGCACTGGCCCCACATCGTCGAGTACACCGAGATCGACCGGGCAGCAACTGCTTCCCACGTCACGCTTCCAGCACTGCCCTAGCAGCCGCTCAGCGAGTGAAGGGGTGACCGTCGTTCACGCGAGCCGACGCCGCAGCTGCCCAGTCGGTGATCGCAGCCTCGATGATGGCACCAAGGTGCACACCGCCCGGTGCACCGACCTCAGGTGTCGTCTCGAGCAGCTCTCGGAGCACCGACCGCAGCGGGTCGGCACTGGATCCCGCACGTGCCGGAACAAGGTCCGCCCACTCGGCAAGCGCGTCCGCGATGGCATCCCACACGGAGCCGGACGAGCGCTCCAGCTCGGAGACGAACTCGACCGCAGCGATGAACTCCCGACAGGCATCGACCGAGTGACCAGAGTGTGCGTTCATGCTGGCTCCATGGAGATCGACAGAGCGCTCTCGTCGTGCTCGACCGCCGGTTCTCGTTCTGCAGCGATGACCGCAGCAGGGAGCACTACCTCAGCGGCGGGTTCACCCCGCATGATCGCCGAGGTCTCGTGTTCCAGCAGTCCGAGATGGCGCGCGGTGAGGGCGGCGGTCACGTCGGTGTCGCCGTCGCACCGGGCGGCGATCACCCCGACGCCCTTGTCGACCGGAACGCACGCTGCTGCGACGACGCTGGCGGCTTCGGTGGGATCGAGCAGGTAGCGCTCCGAGAGCGCCGCCAGATCCTCGACTTGGGCGTAGCGTCCGGCAAGGCTGAAGGCCTCGACCGGCGAATCGACGAGCACGGCGACACCTGCAGCGAACGTCTCCGGAGTCGGTGCGTGGGCGGCCAGATGCCGGACCGCCTCGGCGATCGTGTAGCCGGCCTCGACGAGGGTTGGCGCGACCAGCTCCCAGGTGTGCTCCCGCTGATCCAACCGGCGCAGCTCCTCCCGAGGGGCGACCGCAAGCATCTCGACCGGAGTGCAGCCTGCCTCGCGGAGCTCATGCGGGTCGGCGCCGAGCTCTCGGCCGACCGTGAGACGGTCGACGTCCCACCCTTGGTGGATGACCCGAGTCGCGTCAGCCGTGGGCAGACCGATCGTGGCGGCGATCGGGTAAACGTCAGACACATCGACGTCCTCGGCGCGGAGGATGTGGAGCATCGTCGCCGGTGCGAGGACGCCGGTGTCGCGCAGCAGGTCGGTGAGACGGGCGGGATCCTCGGTGGTGGCGAGCTCGTGTCGATCGGTGTCGCTGAGTCGGTGACCGACGACGGCCACGAGGTCGTCGCGGTCCCAGCTCGCATCGCTGGTCGCGAGATCGAGCACCATCTCGTTCGCCCGGCTCGGTGTCACGGCGGAGAGTTCGAGCAGTGCGCCGCGCGCCAGGCCGTCGGCGATCGTACGAGCTGCATTCGCGTCGGGTGCGTACGGACCTTGGCGTTGCTCGCCGTCGACGGCCACCCACGTCTGCCAACGTCCGCCGGGGCCGGGAGCGATCATTGCGGTGATCCGCTCGTCGTAGACACGATGCTGGGTACGGTCGTCGCGTCCTTCGGGAAGCGCTGTCCAGCCGAAGTTGCCCGACACGACTCGGTTGGTGGTGACGGCGTCGATCGCCGCGGCGGCGTCCGGGAACTGTTCGGCGAGTGCAGCGGCGACGTCACGCTTGCCGGCGTCGAGGGAGTCGGACTCGCCCTGGCCGACGAGGCCGAGGTGGGCGCCACGCCCGGTGGTCTCGAGCCGCCACATCGCTCCGCCTTTGGTCTCGTACACCGCCAGATAGGAACGGTCGTTGACCCGCATGAACGCCCCCACACCAACGGCGCCGGCAACACCGCGGGCCAGCCACTCCGCCCGCTTGTACGGTCCGGCCTCCACCCACACCGCCAACGGGAGCCCGCGGAGATCCGCCGGTGCGAGGTAGTTGCGACGGCCGGCAGGAACCTCGCGGTCGTCCACCAGATCGTGCCGCGGGAGTGGCGACGACGTCAGTTCGACGCCGATGGCGAACGACACCGCTCCCAAGACACGGTCGACCGAGCGACGGACGTCGACCGCGGTTTGCCATCGTTCCCGCGACAACAGGCTCGACGGATCGAACCCCGGCATCGGGCCCTCCGCCCGGCCGACACGATCTGCGACCAACCACCCAGCCTGCGCCGCCAGCTCGTCGGAGAGTCGGACTCGTCCCCGGCCGTGCGTCACCCGGCTCGCCAGCACACCAAGCTGTTCGGCGGGCTCCCTCACCGACCGAGGTGTCCGGCCGGTGAGGCGGCCCGACGCAACGCGGACAGCCTCTCCCCACTCCCGATCCGACATCGACGGCACCGCAGCAGGCGCCAGCGCACCGACCGCCGGCCGGCGTGCCAACTGTTCGGCCGCGAACACCGGCTCCCAGCGGTGCGAACCCGCAACCGACTCCGACTTCCCCGCCAGTCGCGTCCGGTCCCCCACCACGTCACCGGCGTCGACGACGGGAACCCGGACGGGCAGACCGTGCTCACCGGTGCGGACGGCGCAGCCGCGGCCCGGCTCGATCGACGGTACCCGCTCCCACGTCGCGACTCCGGCGACGGGGCCGACGATCCCGTACGAAGCGAGCAGCACCTGATTCCGCGGCGAGTAGTCGGCCCACTGCCCACAACGTTCCAGCACCGACGCCCAAGCTTCGGGCGTGCCGAGCGAGTAGCGGGCCCACTGATCGAGGTGCCGGAGCATCGCCCGCGGATCCTCCTCGTCGAACCGGATCGGCTTCGCAACGACGACCATGGCGACGACCGTGCGACTGAGGAGTCCCGGGACCACTCCCAGGAGCACGCCCAGCCTGGAAGAGGAGCTCCCAGGGACTCCCGCTCACCGCTCACGCAGCATCGGGGCCCAGGTGATCGGTGAGCCGGCGACGGATGTACTTCCACCGGTCCCGCTCCGCCCGCGACCGGCGAGGCGCGTCGACCAGCTCGACCAAAGAGTTCCATGAACGGGCCAGCGCAGCGTCGCCAGAGTCGGCGATCTGGGAACGGATCCCATCGAGTCGCAGCCGATCGAGGACTTCGTCCTCCACCTCGACATCTGCGGTGACCTGTCTGCCCGCGATCTCGAGCGCGTCGACCGGCCACCACGCACGATCTCGCTTGAGCGCTGCGCGCTGCCGGTCCCGCGCCCGATCCACGATCACGTAGGCGAGGCGTCGTCGGTAGGTGAGCGGACGAACCCGGCGCAGCTCACCGATCGCGATCGCTACCTCACCCACCAGGTCGTCGAGGAGGTCTCGACGCCCTCCCCTGCACAGGAACAGCAGGCGTTGCAGGCCGGCCATCAGCACCGGAGCCACGAGTTCGTCGTCGAGCGGCATCCCCAGCAGGGCACCGATCACGTCATCGGACTCGTCGTCGACCCGACCGACCGCGGCGGCTACCTCACCCAACGATCGGTACTCGACGAGTGCCGGCGACTGCACCCAGTCGGATGGGAGACGAGCGTCGCTGTCGACAACGAACGGGAGTGCATCGAAGAGTTCCATGCACCGCACGGTGCGAACTGGGACTCCCCGGAGCGCTCCCAGCTACGACATCACAGCACAGAACGGGACGCCCACTTGATCGTTGCGCCGGCTGATCACGCCTCGATCGCCGCCGGGCGCAGTAGCGCCACGCGCCGAACCTGCCTGGTTAGCCACCTGCCCACTTCACAGCCGACGACATCGGGGCTAGCTGTGGATGCAGGGCGACGGTCACGTCTCGTCGTCGGTGACGACGTGGGTGCCGTGTTCATCGAATCGCAGCTTGGGGAGCGCGTCAACGATCTCGACGGTGCGCAGCGACAGCGTCACCACTTGCTTGATGAGGTCGACGATGTAGCGGGGCTTGCCCTGCTCGAGGCCCCACTGGTTGACATCGTTGACGATGCCGGACGCCTTGTCGGTCTTGACGTACCAGCGGTCGATGATCCAGTCGATGCCAGATCGGGTGCCGAGCACGTAGTCGTGGACGCGCTCGGGAATGCCCGACAGCGTGAGGTACTCGTTGTAGACCAGCCGGGTCTTGTCGGGAATCTTCTTGCCGTAGGTCTCCGACTCGGGATCGGTGTCGGTCACCTTCGGGTACTTCATCTTCTTGTCGCCGACGAGCAGCCGCGCCGGATCGAAGTCGGGATGTTCCGGCCCGATGCCATCGAGCCACTCTTCGACGAGTGGGTACGCGTCGACCACCTCGGGGTCGTCGTAG
>NZZV01000114.1 GCA_002698945.1 Acidimicrobiaceae bacterium | reverse complement strand
GAGGTCGTCGCTCGAGCCGCTACGGAGCCCGACCCGGACCTGCGGATGACGCCGTCGGAGCTCGCTCAACGCTTCAGGCACGTCGACGGCGGCGACGGTGGGGATCACACCGACGTTGAGGCGGCCGCGGATCTCCCCGAGCGTGGCAGCCGCCGACGCAGCCGCCAGGTCAGCGGACTCGAGGCATTGACGCGCCGCCGGCAGGAACGCCTCCCCGGCTGGGGTCAGTCGAACCCGCCGGCTGGTCCGTGCGAACAGTTGCACACCGAGTTCCAGCTCGAGTCGCTTGACCTGATGGCTCAGTGCGGACTGCACCACATGGCAACGCTCGGCAGCGCGAGTGAAGTTCGATGTCTCGGCGACGGCGATGACGTAGCGCATCTGCTGGAGCTCCATCCGATTGATCGTAAACCACGATGAATGCGATGACATACATGTGTTGGACTCATCGTTTGGCAGCGCGGAGAGTGGACGCATGAACCAGATGACTTCGACCAGCCGACGCGGGCGCATCGCCGCGCTCACGCTCCTCACCGCTCTCGCCCCGCTCGTTTGGGGCACCACCTATGCCGTCACGAGCGAGATGCTCCCGGCGGGACACCCACTGTTCGCAGGCACGTTGCGTGCGCTGCCCGCCGGACTCGTCGCCGTCGCCATCGGTACCGCGCTTCCACGCGGCGCGTGGTGGTGGAGAAGCGCCACGCTCGGCATCCTCAACATCGGGTTGTTCTTTCCCATGCTGTTCGTCGCCGCTGAACGACTCCCCGGCGGGGTCGCCGGGACGCTCGGCGCTATCAGCCCGCTGATCGTTGCGGTCGTCGGCGTCCCACTTCTCGGCGAACGGATGTCGGCGTGGCGGATCGGCTGGGGCATTGCAGGGGTCGTCGGTGTCGGCCTCGTGGTACTCGGTCCGACCGCACGGCTCGACTTCGTCGGGATAGCGGCAGGACTCACCGGCGCCAGTTCGATGGCGATCGGCGTCACCTTGATGAAGCGCTGGGGACGACCGCAAGGAGTCAGCTCGGTTTCGCTCGTCGGCTGGCAACTCACCGCCGGCGGGCTGTTCCTGGTTCCGGTCACGCTGATCGTCGAGGGGGCACCTCCGGCGATCGACGGGCGTGCAGCGATCGGCTACGGGTGGCTCGGCTTGGCCGGCGGCCTCGTCGCCTACATCATCTTCTTCAGCGGTGTCGCCAAACTGCCGCTCGCCTCGGTCGCACCCCTCAGCTTGCTCTCGCCGATGACCGCAGCAACCGTCGGGGTGGTCGTCCTCGGTGAATCGCTCTCGACTCCTCAGATCGCCGGGCTCGCCATCGCCCTCGCCTCCGTCCTCGCCGGCCAGGTCCCACCTCCCGCCCGCAGCCGCTCGATCGGAACGGCGACCGCACCCCCACTGGGCTCGATCAGCCCCCAACCGTGTCCCACGCCGCTCGGCCGATGAACCGCACCGGACCCGCGACCGTGAACCGTGCAACGACGCCCTCGTGAAGGCGTTGGTCGAGTCGGCGTTCGACACGCTCGCGGTCTCACCACACGAGCCGGCGTCGGCCTGGTGGGTTCGGGCGTCGTGATCTCATCCCGAACGGGTGATGACGCATGGTCATCGGAGGGCGAAGACTCACCTACAAGGCAACCCGGTTCGCGATCGGCGTGATCCCGAGATCGACACAGCGAAGGGAACCACGACATGACCGACGACCAGATCCCACCGAACGGCGGCTCACCGATCGGACCGCGCTGGCTCCCCGCCGTGCTCGTCGTCCTCGCCACGCTCTTGGCCGTCGTCACCACGATGACGACGTGGGCGCGGACGCAAGCGCTCGACACCGATCAGTGGGTGGAGGTCAGCGGGGAGTTGCTCAACGAGCCGGAGGTGCAGGAGGCACTCGCGGTCTACATCGCCGACGAGCTGTTCACCAACGTCGACGTCGCCGCCGAACTCGAGTCGCGGCTCCCGGACGACTTGACAGGGCTGGCCGGTCCGCTCGCCGGCGCATTGCGGGGACCGACGACCGATGGCATCGAGAAGATCATTGCGTCCAGTCGGTTCCAGTCGGTGTGGCAGACGGCGAACCGTGCGGCTCACGAAGCGGCGGTGCGGATCGTTCGCGACGAGACCCGCGAGAACGTGTCCGCCGCCGACGGGACGATCGTGCTCGATCTCGGCTCGGCGGTGCGAGATCTGGGTGTGGAGGTCGGTATTCCCGAGGCGGCGCTCGACCGCATCCCGGACGACGTCGGACAGATCACGGTCGTCGAGTCCGAGAACCTGGCCGACCTCCAGGACGCGGTCAAGGTGCTCGACTTCACCTCGTGGTTCCTCTACATCGTGATCGTCGCGATGTACGCCGCGGCCGTGTACCTGGCTGTCGGACGACGCCGACACGTCGTGCGAACGGTCGGGATTTCGTTGATCGTGGCAGGTCTCAGCGTGCTACTCATCCGGAGAGTCGGCATCCGCATGTCGATCGATGCCTTCGTCGGCGACACGTCGAACAAGCCGCTCGCCGACCTCGTCGCCTCGGTCATGACGGTCCTGCTCCGACAAATGGGCTGGACCGGCGTCGTGTACGGGCTGCTCATCGTCGCGTTCACCACACTCCTCGGCCCACACGCGTGGGCGATCACCACCCGGCGGTGGGTCGCCGACATCACCGAGTCGACGGCAGTGACCGTCGGCGTCTGCGCCGGCGCCGTGCTCCTGCTGCTCTGGTGGAGCCCGGGCCAGGCGTTCAACCGCTGGATCACCGCCCTCGTGCTCGTGGGGCTCGTGGTCGGCGGGATCGTCGCCCTCATCGTCATCGGCCGTCGGGAGTTGGAGGCCGATCCACCGGCTCCCGAAGATCCGACGCCCCCCGAAGATCCGACGGCCTCGCACATCGACGCAGCGCCCGTGGACGTCCCGGTGTCGTGAGAGCGGGCCTCCGACACGACACTGCGAACGTCCATGGGCGTCGGACTCACCTCGCCAGGCCGGATTGACGGGCGGACGCTACGGTCGACGTCGTGGCTGAGGTCCGGGTTCCCGGTGATGTGCTCGTCCACCTGCGGCGCGCACGTGACCACCTCGACCGCAACTTCACGTCCGGCGTCGATCTCGACGAGGCAGCCCGGGTCGCCCGACTGTCCAAGTTCCACTTCCATCGCCTGTTTCGCTCGACGTACGGAGTGACCCCCGCCGCGTACCTGTCGCAGCGGCGGATCGAACGTGCGCACGACCTGCTCCGGACGTCGAACCTGACCGTCACGGAGGTCTGCGTGGCGGTCGGATTCTCGAGTCTGGGTTCCTTCGTCACGCGCTTTCGCGAGGTGACCGGCGAGACGCCCGGTGCGTTCCAACGACGCTGGGCGACCACGGGTGCACCACGGATCCCCGGGTGCTTCGTGTTCATGTGGGGCATCGCCGAGACCGCGAGGCCCGATACCGCAAGCGAGGAGAAGCGATCCGACGAGCCACGCCCGTAGCGTCGCCGGCATGATCAAGAACATCAGCCTCACCACCGTCTGGGTCAAGGACATCGACGAGTCCAAGGCGTTCTACATCGACCAGCTCGGCTTCGAGGAGCGCAGCGACGTCCGCCTCGGGGACGACTTCCGTTGGTGCACCGTCGGACATCCGTCCCAACCCGAGATCGACGTCCACCTGTCCACGCCCGGCCCGCCGCTCGCACCCGACTACGTCGACGCACTCCGACGCGCGCTCGACGAGGGCGGCACCTTCGCCGTCGGCTTGCACGTCGACGACTGCGTCGCGACCATCGCCGACCTCGAGGCGAAGGGCGTCGAGATCATCAACCCGCCCGAGCAACGCCCGTACGGCGTCGAGGCCTTGATCCGGGACAACACCGGGAACTGGCTCGTCCTCGTCGAACCTCGGGAGTTCACCCAGGACGAGATGGAGGCCTACGCCGGCGACGACCCGTCCGCACTGAGTCCGCTGTAGCAAGCGCCGCCAGGCGATCCGATGGTTCGCTGCGGCGAGGCGGAGCAACACCGCACGACGGCACCAACGAACCCGACCGATCGGACAGATAGCTTCGTGCTAAGCTATCTGCATGAATGAACTTGCAGTCATCACCGGGGCGGGAAGTGGGATCGGTCGTGCGGTGGCGCTCCGCCTCGCCGAGCAGGGGTATCGCGTCGCCGGACTCGGGCGACGCGCGGAGGCGCTGGAGGCCACCGTCGCCCTGACGGGCGGCCGTGATCACCTGACGATTCCGTGCGACCTCACCGATCCGGATGACGTGGTCGCCGCCGCCGGTCGGATTCGCGACGAAGGCGGCGAGGTCGACGCCCTCGTGCATTGCGCCGGAGGTGGCGCCACGCGCGACGGGGACGATGTGAACTCGCTACGCGCCTATCTGCACACCTCGTTCGACATCAACGTCACGAGCGTCGCGATGCTGACCGAAGCCGTCGAACCGGCGCTGAGCGACGGCCGAGGCCGCGTGGTGGCAACGAGTTCGATCGCCGCGTTCCGTGGCGGAGGTGCCGCGTATGCGTCGACGAAGGCGGCGCTGCACGGCTGGGCGTTCGACGCAGCCCGTCGACTCGGCAAGCGCGGCATCACCGTCAACGTGGTGGCACCCGGCTACATCACCGACACCGAGTTCTTCGGCGACGCGATGACTCCCGAACGCCACTCCCGTCTCGTCGATGAGACGCTCGTGGGTCGCGCGGGTGAGCCCGACGACGTGGCGGGGCTCGTCGAGTACCTCGTCTCCGCGGACGCACGCCACGTGACCGCACAGGTCATGCAGGTCAACGGGGGAGCCCTTGCACGATGAACGTCCCGCCGGAGGACGCCGAGTTCCCCGGCGACCGCGACGACGTCGACGAGATCGAGGCGGCCTGGCGACGGGAGCGACCCGATCTCGACGCGAGTTCGATCGGCGTCTTGACGCGCATCCGGCGAATCGCCCGGTTGCTCGATCGCCACCGAACCCGACTGCTGACCGAGCTCGGCACCGACTCGTCGACACTCGACCTGCTCGCCACGCTCCGCCGCGCCGGGCCGCCGTACCGCCTGACGCCGACCGAGCTCGCCGACCGAACCCTGATCACGACCGGTGCGATGTCGCAGCGGCTCATGAAGGCCGAGAGTTCGGGATGGATCCGTCGGGAGGCGGCGACGGGCGACGCCCGATCGATCGTCGTCTCGCTCACGACCGACGGCTTCGAACTCGTCGAGCGGGTCGTCGGTGAAGTCCTGCGCAGCGAGCAGCAGCTCCTCGATCGATTCACACCGACCGAGCAGGCGGAACTCGCCGCCATGCTGCGACGGTTCCTCGCCGACGTCCGCACTCATGGATGATCGGTGAACACCGAGGTGGTGTTTGCCGGCTCCGAAGCGTGGGCCGTGAACAACGTCTCGAGTCGCGCCGGGGCCGGAGGCGGAAACACGTCCACCTCCGGCCCGCAACGTCGTCGACCGAGAACTACAGGCCGGCGACCTCGTAGTAGAACGTGTCGAAGAAGCCGCTCTTGAACTCGGCGCCCCAGAGGTTGCGCATGTACCAGTTGCACTCGGCTCGAACGAAGCACTGTGCACTGTTTCGATCGCGCAGGTCACCGCCTTGTGACACCACTGACACCACATACCACCGACCGTTGATCTCGCTGAAGATGCCTCCGCCGGACGAACCGCCGTTCGAGTTGCAGCCGAAGCCCATCGCTCGCCAGTTGTTGCCGAAGTTCGCGATGCCACCGTCGGTCGAGTCGCACACGTAGGGCCAACACCAGACTTCGCCCTTGTGGCAGTACCCACCGTTGGCGCTGTCGAAGAACCCCTCGGCCGGGTAGCCGACCGTGAGCTTGCGAGCTGCACCGGCTCCGCCTTGGTAGATGGGATATTGCGTGGTGTAGTCGCCGAGGTACTGCCCGTTGTTGTACGCCGGATCGAACTTGATGATCGCGTAGTCGAAGAGGATGCTGTACACGGAGTTCTCGTATTGCTGGTACTGGTTCGGTCGGTAGGCACGGCCTCTCGGAGCCGACCACGCACCCGTCGAGTAGTCGGCGCCGGCGAGACCCGGAATGAACGTGTAGCCATCCCACCACTGCCCGGCCCGATCGGTGAGGCAGTGTCCAGCGGTCAGGACCATGGTGCGACCGACGACCGTTCCGGAACATGAACTCGCGACCCGCCATTGACCGTTGACGATCCGCCACGACAGGACTCGCCCGACGCCGGTCGACGGAGTCGCCGTGAAGTAGGCACTGTCGATGCGATACGTCGGTTCGTTCTGGAGGAGCTCCGGGATGTGCTCACGTCCAGCGGTGTCGATCGACTGCTGTCGAACGCCCAGTCCGAAGTCCACATCGTCGGCGAAGCCCACCGCGTTCGCGATGTCCACTTGCGACGGGACACCGGAGTTGCCCTCGGCGGCCTGGGGACCCGGCACGAAGGCGTCATTGGTGGGCATGCCATCAGCGGTCGACTGGCCCGACACACCGGCGGCGCTCCCGGTCAGTTCGACAGACGTCGTCTGCGTGGGTTGGGCGTCGCTCGTGAATGCGGCGTTGACGTCGACGATCAGATCCGTCGACGCCGTCGAGAACACACACACCTTGCCGTCCTTGCCGACCGCTGACAGCACCGCATTCGGCACCACATCACCCGACACGAAGTTCAAGTTCGACGCCGTCGGCTTCGACGCCCCACACGGAAACACCGTCGCATGACCCGCCCGATCCGGCGCCACCGCCGTCACGTTCAACATCACCGCCGACGCATCACCGGGCACACCACCACGACCCGTCACCTTCACCGCCACCGTCGAGCCGGCCTGCACCCGCCCGACACCTTGCTGCACACCATCAACCGTCGTGTTCGACGACCCCGACCGCGTCTCCAACAACCGAGCCGGCACCAACGACACCAGACCCGACGTCGGCGCTGGGGCGGTCGCGCCGGCGCTCGGCGCGCTCAGTGGAACGATCGACGAGAGGACCGATGCGGCGAGGGCGGCGACCACGCCTCGGCGGAACACCCGACCTCGATGCTGACGTCCAACTTCTTGTTCGAAAATGGCTACGGATGACATGACGAACCCCTCTCGGTTCTCTGGTCCGCCCGATGCGAACCGCTAGATCGATGATCCGGGAACACAGCGACCGACACCGTGGCGCCTCGCACCGCCGTTGTGTGCGCGTCGACACGCCCGTCGGCCCGGGCCGCCGTCACCGGAGCGCGCGACGGCCGCCCGGCATCGTCGATGCCGGGCGGCCGTGGGGGATTCGAGTCGGTCAGCTGATCGAGATCGAGTCGTGGCGGTCACCGTTCTGGGTCAGCGACACGGTGGGTCGGTCCGGGGACGGACCCGAGCTCCACACCGACGAATCGGCCGCCGTCGCCGTCGCCTGCTCCTTCGACGAGTCGGCATCGACGCTGCATCGCGGGCATCCGTCCTGTCCGCTCGGGATCGGGCTCAGACACGTCACGCATCGGACCGCACTGGCCGCCCGCAAGCGAACGAGCATGACCGCAAGAGCGACACACGCCGCGGTGAGTACCGCAACCAGGAGCACGACCAACCCGCGATCGGCACCCCCCTGGCTGGATTCGTCCACGTCGGCGACGATCGTGGTGGGAACGGCGCGATCGCCATCGACGTCCACGTCGTCGCCAACAGCTTCCGACGCACCGATGCCGGCGCCCAGGGCATCCGACTCGCCGGACTGCTCGTTCGTGTCGTCCGACACCGTGTCCGGCAAGTCGTCCAGCGCTTCGACCGCGCGGCCGCGCAGGACCTGGGCCTGGGCGTGGGCGGGGATTGCGTCGAGGACCCGGTCGAACCCGTCGATCGCCGCACCGAAGTCACCTGCGTAGTAGTCATCGAGCGCAGTGCGGTAGTCGCGATCGGCCTGAGACAGGTCGTTGTCGACACCGTTGCGAGCGAGGAGTTCCCGGAGGGTGCTGTTGCTCGTGACGAAGTTGAACGACTGCGTCTCGAGCGCCGGGTTCCAGCTGTTCGCCCCGATCACGCGGCCGTAGGCATCGACCGTCGGGCCACCGCTCATCCCCTGGCTCATCGCCGCGTCGATCTCGACGAACGGTGCGCCGTCCACCACCTGGTGACTCGACACCCAGCCCGTCTTGAAGCTGGGGTCGGCACCGGAGTCGACGATGCCACCGACCGAGGCCGGGTAGCCGGCCGACGTCACGGCGGCGCCTGTGTCCGGATCGGCACCGGCGAGTTCGAGCGATGCGAGCGGCGTCGGGCTCTGGATCTTGAGCAGAGCGGCATCGCCCTCGGTCAACGACCGGAACTCGACGACCTTCGCCGTGATCGCCCGGCTCACCGCGATGCCCGATGCCGCTTCCGTCGGATACACGTCGATCGACCGCTCGATCGACGAGCCCTCGACGAAGCCCTCGAGCTCCCAGGTGTTGTATGCGTGCCGGCGCATCGAGTTGACCTGCGCCCGCGTGTAGGAGCCCTCGGCGACGAGTTCTTCGAGCGCCTCGTCGATGAGTGCGTTCCTGACTTCGTCGGGATCGACGCAGTGACCTGCGGTCACGACGTAGCCGGCCGAGTCGACGACGAACCCGGTACACACCGAACTCACCGAGATCTCGGGCGACCAATACTCCGACTTCTCCGGAAGGTCAGCAGGTGCCCACCCGCCGACGAAGGCGTCCCAGGTCACACCGATGTACACGATCGACGGTTTGACGAGCGCCGCGATGTGCTCCTGGTTGGGCGGCTCCCGGTCGGGAGCCGCAGCGTGTGTCGTCGAGGCGGCCGCCAGGACCGCAACCGAACAGGTCAGCGCGAGTGCGACGGCCCGCGCCCGTGTGGTGAACGAGAACATGATTCCTCCTTGGGTTGAATCGGACCGGAGGTCCCGGGCCGTACAACGAGCGTCGCGACGCCCGGGCGGGATCACCGTGGAGCGAGCGACGCTCCGTCTGTGCGCGGGCGCACAGAGTCGGCGGTCGGAGGCGGAGTTCTCACAGCGCTGCGTTCGCAGCGACCGCTGCGAGGACCGTACGGGCCTGCCACACGGTCAGTTCTGGGTGGGCACCGACGATGCGGGCCAGGTGCCCGGCCACGACAGGCGCCGCGAAGCTGTTCCCGGTGGCGGTGATCGAGCCGTGGGCGTTCCAAGCGATGTCGACGTCGACGCCGGCGGCGCCCCACTCGGCGGGTCCGTTCGGATTGCACCAGACCTGCTCGCGGTCCGTTCCGGGCGCACACGCGACCGAGAACACCCCGGCGTACTCGCTCGGAATGGTGCGCTTGCGTTCGTTGTTCATCGCCGATACGAGCAGCATCCGCGCGAACGTGGCGTCGTCGACGATCTCGTGGAACGTCTCGGCGTACTTGTCGTTCGACGTCGACAGGCTGAGGTTGGCGACACGCACCCCGTGTTCGAGGCACCAGTCGAGACCGTGCGCAAAGTTGAAGGCCGATCCCTTGAGATCCGCACCGAGCACACGCACACTCACGATCTCGACCTCCGGGGCGAGGCTGCGGACGATGGCTGCACACGCCGTGCCGTGCCCGTACAGGTCGTCGTGCTCACCGAGCTCGAACCGAATGCCCTCGTCCGCTTCGGGATCACGAACCACGTCGACGTACTCGGCGACGCCACCGACCAGCGGGTGGGTGCCGTCGACGCCGGAGTCGACCACCGCGAGGCGGACACCTCGTCCGGAACCGTCGCCGTATGCCCACTCGCGTGTGATCGGGTGGTCGAGCCCGAGGTCCGGAGCGGCGCCGGGACCGTCGCCGTGGAATGGCTCCGACCAGGCGGGGAGATCGTCGTCAGGTGTGGCGTCAGCGCTCATCGACGGGCCGGGTGTCAGCGTGCGATGGCGTCGAGGACGGCGGAGATCGCCGTGAGGGCGGCGCCACGATCGCGGCTGGACATCTCGTCGAGCCGGCGCGCCACCTCGACGACCCGGCCGCCGTCGGGTTGGGAGCGGGTGAGCAGCGCCGCCGCGAGGTCGGCGAAGCCCGGAAGCGCGAACGGTGGGTCGTTCGGTACATCGTCGTGGTGGCCACGATCGAGCATCGACATCACGCCGGTGACGTCGCCGTCGGCGTCGAGGATCGGCACGATCTGGATGGCGTTCGGGACGTAGCCCGTACGCTCCGCCACCTCACGATTGAACCGTGGATCGCTGACCGCGTCGCGAACCGCGAGGGACTGTCCGGTCGCGGCCACGAACCCGGCGAGTCCCTCACCCGCGCCGAGGCGGGTACCGACGATCTCGTCGGCACCCGCTCCGGACGATGCGACGTACTCGAGGCCATTGCCGTCGATGATCGCTACAGAGACTGCTGCAGCGCCATGACTCCAACGCGCCAGCTCGCAGATCAGCGTGAGGAGGGAAGCAGACGAGCCGACGTCCGACTCGGTCCGAAGCTCCCGGTCGGTCACCGACGTCCCTGTGCGTCGCGTCCGCGGACCGAGGACGGCTCGTTGATCGGATCACCCGGCATCCCCGGACGACCGTGCCCCTGCACGTCGGGGACGTCGTCTGCGTCAGGCGTTCGTCGACCGTGCCCTTCGGCATCGTCGGCATCGTCGGCTTCAGGCAGCCGGCGGCCGTGGGCTTCCGTGTCGCCGCCGGCGCCGGCGCGCTCGTCCTTGGGGACGTAGCGATGACCCGCCACGTCGTCGTCGCTCTGATCGTGTTGTTCAATCATTGGGTTGCTCCTTGTTCGGGCCGGGTTCGAGCCCCGGCTCATCTTCGTCACGTCCATCGTCCGCCGCAAGCAGACGATGTTCAGTCAGCGCACCACCGCTCGTTGTGGCCGGTGGCGACGCAGTGAGGTGCTGCACGCATGGCGGTCACGCCGCCTCCTTGGCGTCGGCGCCGAGGGCCGACACCGACTCGCCGACCGAGTCGAGCGAGACGACGGGTGCTCGACGCCCGTGTCCCTCGACGTCGAGGGACTCGAGCGCTTCGGGCGTCCATCGACCAGGTGCTTCCGCACCGCCGGACGCGACTTCCGCTGCGTCAGGCTGGTCCGTCCACCGATGCTCGATCATCATCTGCCCGTCGGTGTCCTCAACCACATCACCCTCCTCCGCTCTCTCAACACCCCCACCACGGAGTCGGGGCATGTGACCTTCGGTATCCGCAATCACGTCACCCTCACTTGCATCCTCGATACCTCGACGGATCCGGGGCATGTGGCCCTCGGTGTCGGCGACCACGTCGCCCTCATCCGCAGCCTCGAACCCGATGCGGAGTCGCGGCATGTGGCCCTCGGTGTCGGCGACCACGTCACCGTCGTCCGCATCCTCGACCCGGTTGCCAACTCGGGGCATGTGGCCCTCGGTGTCCGCAACGACATCACCCTCTGCTGCCTCCCCGACAGACCGACGGATCCGGGGCATGTGGCCCTCGGTGTCCTCAACCGCGTCACCCTCCTCTGCATCCTCGACCCAACGGCCGATCCGAGGCATGTGACCAGCGGTGTCCACGACCACGTCCCCCTCATCCGCATCCTCGACACCCCGGCCG
>NZZV01000113.1 GCA_002698945.1 Acidimicrobiaceae bacterium | reverse complement strand
GACGGCGGAGAACTGTTGCTGACCGTGACGTCCGACGTCGTCGTGCGCGACCTGGCGATCTTCCCCGAACGTGTCGTCCCTGACGCCACAGTCGATCGCCAGCTGGTGCACCTCCTCCCCGGTGAACCGACCACGTTCCGGTTCCACGGCGTCACGCTCGCCCATGTACCCGCCTTGACCTCGCTCCCCGCCCTCCGCCACACCGCCACCCTCCTCTGACTCACCCGGTCAATGCGTGAACTCGTTGCGCACCGGGTGCGCAACGAGTTCACGCGTTGGCCGCCGGCTTCTGTCTGGACCCCAGCGGTCACCGTCCGAGGTTGTGTATTCGTACTTAGTACGAATACACTGTTCGACATGACTGCGGGACAGACCCTCGCCGGCAACACGACCGGCACGACCAGCCTCGATCAGCGACGGGAGGATGCTCGGCGTTATCTCCAGCAGGTACGCGCCTTGCGGGTCCACACCCTGGTCTCGGCGTGCACGACGGTGCTGATCGTCGCCGTGAACTGGGCGATCAACGCCGCCGCCGGCATCACCGGCGACTGGTGGGCGTGGTGGTCGATCTACGTCGTGTTCGGCTGGGGCCTCGGCGTGGCCATCCACGGCATCACCGTTCGCATGGCCCGAGCACGACTGAGGTCGCCGGAGCGCGAGGACGACCAGATCGACGCCCTGCTCGCCTCCCTCTGACGTCCAACCCGGTCAATGCGTGAACAACTTGCGCACTGGGTGCGCAATGAGTTCACGCATTGGTCGGGGCACCGGGCGGGCTCAGACGGGTTGGGAGGCGACCCAGGCGGCGGCGAGGGTGGCGTAGTGGCCCTGGCGGGCCACCAACTCGTCGTGGGTGCCGAGCTCGGCCAGGCGACCGCGGTCGACCACAGCGATGCGGTCGGCACGCTGGACGGTGCTGAGACGGTGGGCGACGACGATCGTCGTGCGACCCTCGGTCAGCCGTTCGAAGGCCCGTTCGACCAATGCTTCGGTTCCCGGGTCGAGGCTCGACGTGGCCTCGTCGAGCACCAGCACCGCCGGGTCGACCAGTGCCGCCCGGGCGAGGGAAACGAGCTGGCGTTCACCGGCCGACAGGCGCGAGCCGCGCTCGCGCACCTCGGTCGCCAGACCTTCGGGGAACTCCTCGAAACGAGCGCGCACACCGATGTCGTCGAGGGCGCGCACGAGATCGTCGTCGGTCGCGTCCGGGCGGGCGATGCGCAGGTTGTCGGCGATGGTCCCGTCGAACAGGAACCCCTCCTGCGGGACGACCACGATGCGGTCACGCAGCGACGACAACGTGGCGTCACGCAGGTCGACGCCACCGAAGCGAACATGGCCCTGCGTCGGGTCGTAGAGGCGGGCGACGAGCTTCGCGAGCGTCGACTTGCCCGCACCAGTCGGGCCGACCAGCGCGATCCGCTCCCCCGGCGCGATCGTGAGGTTCACGTCGCTCAACACGGGGGTCGTCGTCCGCGGATAGACGAAGCCGACGTCGGCGACCTCGAGCTCACCCGTCGTCGGCAGATCGACGGCGCCGTGGTGCTCGTCGACGTCGGGGGTCGTGTCGAGGATCTGGAACATCTTGGCGAGCGAGGCCGTCGACGCCTGCAGCGTGTTGTACAGCTGCGACAGCTGCTGCACCGGCTCGAACAGGCTCGACAAGAGCAGCACGACGCCGACCACCGTGCCGGTCGACACCTGTCCGCTCGCCGCCAACCAGCCACCGGTACCGATGACGATCGCCGTGGCGAGCACACCGAAGAACTCGACCGCACCGAAGTACCAGGTCGACACCTTGACGCTGTGGAGGTGGGCGTCGTAGAGCTGACGGTTGATCACGGCGAACCGGCGACGCTGCTCCCCCTCGCGCACCGACGCCTGGATCACCCGGACGCCGGTGATGTTCTCCTGGATCGCCGACAGGTTCTCGCCGACCCGCTCGCGCACCTCGAGGTAGGCCTCGTTCGAGTCGCGCTGGAACCGACGGGTCGCCACGACGATGAACGGCATCACCAGCAGTCCGAGCAGTGTCAGTTCCCACGACATGACGAACAGCACGATCAGGGCGAACAGCAGCAGGATCGCCGCCGACACGAACTGCAGCAGCCCCCACTGGACGAGCTCCGACATCGACTCCATGTCGGCGGTCATGCGTGACACGAGCACGCCCGCCTTGTTGCGGTCGAAGAACGCCAGTCCCTGGCGCTGGATGTGTCCGAACAGTCGGACCCGGAGGGATCGGAGGAACCCTTCGCCGGCCCGATTGACGAACACGTACTGCTGCCTCGACCCGAAGAAAGCGACGATCGCGACGGCGATATAGACGCCGATCGCCAGATTGAGCGCACCCTTGTCGCCGTTGGCGATGCCCTCGTCGATGGCGTACCGCAACAGCAGCGGCCCGACGATGGTCGTGCTGGTCGCGAGGGTGACGAAGCCGAGCGTCGCCAACGCGAGCTTGCGCTGCGGGCGGGCGAACTTGGCGGCGCGCCGCAGCACCCGCTTCGCCTCGTCTGCGTCGAGGCGGTCTTCCTCGCTGATCGCGGCGCCGCCCCACATCAGCCGGCTCCCTTCGTGACACCAGCGCGGTCCGGGTCGCGGTCCGGGTCGTGATCGGGATCGTGCTCGGCCAGTTCGGCAGCGGCGAGCACGCTGCGGTAGCGCGGTTCGCGAGCGAGGAGTTCGTCGTGGGTGCCGTCGGCGACGACCCGCCCCTCGTCGACCAGCACGACGCGGTCGGCCATGGCGATCGTGCCGGCACGGTGGGCGATGACGATCGTGGTGCGGCCGGCCATGACGGTCGACATCGCGTCGCGGATCTGATGCTCCTTGGTCGGGTCGACGGCGCTCGTCGCGTCGTCGAGGATCAGCACCGACGGATCGGACACGATCGACCGGGCGATGGCGATCCGTTGCCGCTGACCGCCCGAGAGCGAGAAGCCGCGCTCACCGATCACCGTGTCGTACCCGTCGGGGAGGTCGTCGATGAAGTCCGCTGCGCCGGCCAGCTCGGCGGCGCGGCGAACCTGCTCGGGACTCGCGTCGGGATGGGCGAACGCGATGTTCGCCCCGACCGTGTCGTGGAAGAGCAGCGTGTCTTCGAACACGAGCCCGACCGATCGGCGCACGTCGGCGACCGTGAGATCGCGCAGATCGACCCCGTCGAGGGCGATCGACCCGCGCTGCGGATCGTAGAAGCGGATGAGGAGTCGCGCCACCGTCGACTTGCCGCTGCCGGTCGAGCCGACGATCGCCACCGAGGTGCCGGGTTCGATGTCGAGCGAGAACCCGTCGAGGACCGGATCGGACGGGTCGTAGCCGAACGTGACGCCGTCGAATCGCACGGCGCCCTGGGAGGGCCGGGGGCGGGGTTCGGCCGGATCGACGATCTCGGGCGTGACGCTCATCACGTCGTCGACGCGTTCGAGCGCCGCGGTCGCGCGCTGTGCCCAGGCGACCGTCATGCCGATCGTGCGCAGCGGCCACACCAGCATCTGCACGTAGAAGTTGAACGCGACCAGTTCGCCCACCGTCATCTCGCCGTTGATGACCTGGTAACCGCCGATGCCGAGCACGGCGATCAGTCCGATCGACGGCAGCAGTTCGTTGATCGGCAGGTGGGTCGCACGGATACGGGCCGCGTCGAGCGACACGTTCTGGATGTCGTCGGCTTCCCGAGCCAGCTTCTTCGCCTGCACCGGCTCGGCGCCGAAACCCTTCACGACGCGTACGCCGGCCACCGTCTCCTCGACGACGGTCGCGAGCTGTGCCTGTTCCTGCTGCACTGCGCGCACGGCCGGGTGGATCCGGGTCGAGAACGATCGCGCGTTCACGAGGAGGAACGGCAGCGGCAACAGGGCGAACAGAGCGAGGTATGCGTTCATCGAGAACAGCACGATCGTCACGATGCTGACGAGGAACAGGTTCGACACCGTCAGCGGGATCATCACGACGAAGGCCTGGATCTGGTTCAGGTCGCTCGACGCCCGACTCATCAGCTGACCGGTCTGTGCCCGGTCGTGATAGCCGATGTGGAGGCACAGGATGTGATCGAGCAGCCGCTCGCGAAGTCGTCGTTCGACCAGCCTGCTCTGGGAGAACGCGACATAGCGGCGAGCCGCGGTGAGGGTTCCGGTCACGAGACCGGCGAGCGCGATCAGTGCCGCCCAACCCCAGGCGCTCTCGTCACCCTCGATCGACCGGTCGATCGCGAGACGGGTCAGCTGCGGAACGGCGATCTTGCCGAGGGTCCAGAGCAGGCCGACCACCACACCGAGCGCCAACCCGAACCACTGACGCCGCAACAGCGCCAACAGCGGCTTCCAGGCCGCGCGGGTGGGGGTGGTACTCGAAGGCTCGCTCACGCTCGGAACACGGTACCCACGGATCGCCGAGACGTAACCGTCGGAATCGGCAGGTGCGCACCGTTCGCACCATGGCCGACTGCACCGTCCCGGTTGGGCCGCCGTAGTGTCGACGGTATGGAGATCTCCCCGAACGCGACCAAGTTCTACATCGACGGCGAGTGGGTCGAGCCGTCGACCGGCGACACCCTCGACGTCATCGATCCCGCCACCGAGAAGCCGATCGCACAGATCGCGCTGGGCGGTCAGGCCGATGTCGACGCCGCCGTCGCCGCCGCACAGCGGGCGTTCGAGTCGTGGTCACGGACGTCGATCGACGAACGGGTCTCGATCTTGAACAAGGTCACCGAACTGATCGGCGCCCGTGCCGACGACCTCGCCACCGCGATCAGCGCCGAGATGGGCGCACCGATGGGACTCGCGAAGGCCGCCCAGGCCGCCGCCGGCCTCGCCCACTTCGCGACGACCGCCGCGATCCTGCCGAGCTTCGAGTTCGAAGAGCAGCTCGGCAACTCGCTGATCGTCAAGGAGCCGATCGGCGTCGTCGGCATGATCACCCCGTGGAACTGGCCGATCAACCAGATCTCGTGCAAGGTCGCTCCCGCGCTCGCCGCCGGCTGCACGATGGTGCTGAAGCCGTCGGAGGTCGCACCGCTCAACGCGATCATCTTCGCCGAGATCCTCGACGAGGCCGGTGTGCCGGCCGGCGTGTTCAACCTCGTCAACGGTGACGGCGTCGGCGTCGGCTCGTACATGTCGGCCCATACCGGCATCGACATGATGTCGTTCACCGGTTCGACCCGGGCCGGTATCGAGGTCGCCAAGAACGCGGCGGCGACCGTCAAGCGCGTCGCGCAGGAGCTGGGCGGCAAGTCGGCCAACATCATCCTCGACGACGCCGACTTCGCCGAGGCGATCGGACGCGACGCGTTCGGCATGTGCATGAACTCGGGTCAGTCGTGCAACGCAGCCACCCGCATGCTCGTCCCGAAGAGCCGGATGGACGAAGCTGCGGAGATCGCCAAGGCGGCGATGGAGTCCGTCGTCGTCGGTCCGCCGTCGCAGGACGGCACCACGATCGGCCCGGTCGTGTCGGAGGTGCAGTGGAACAAGATCCAGGATCTCATCCAGGCCGGCATCGACGAGGGCGCCACCCTCGTGGCCGGCGGTACCGGCCGTCCCGAGGGTCTGGACGAGGGGTACTACGTCCGACCGACGCTGTTCGCGAACGTCACCAACGACATGCGCATCGCCCGTGAGGAGGTGTTCGGTCCGGTGCTCGTGATCATCGGGTACGACGATGACGACGACGCCGTCCGCATCGCGAACGACACGCCGTACGGCCTGTCGGGCTACGTGTCGGGCAGCCCGGAACGGGCGATGGCGATCGCCCGCCGCATTCGCACCGGCAACATGCACGTCAACGGTGCCGGCCCCGACTTCCAGGCGCCGTTCGGCGGCTACAAGCAGTCGGGCAACGGCCGCGAGTGGGGCAGCATCGGCATGGAGGACTTCCTCGAGACCAAGGCGATCATGGGCGCCCCCACCAGCTGACCCGACCACCGCCCGGACACCCAGGCGATTTCATCCACCAGGTGTCCGGGCGGTGGACATCCAGGCGATTTAATCGACCAGGTGTCCACCGGTGGACGTGCAGGCGATTTAATCCACCAGGTGTCCGGCCGGGCGGTTGGCCTGGGTGCTCCACCGCCGGACACCCAGGCGATTTAATCCACCAGGTGTCCGGCCGGGCGGGCCTTGGTGCTTGCGGTGGGGTGGGCGTCAGGAGGCGAGCAGGTCGTGGACGCGCTCTTTGGGGCGGCCGATGATGGCCGTGTCGGGGGTCACCACGAGCGGGCGCTGCATGATCATCTTGTTGTCGAGGATCACCTGGACGATCTGGTCGACCGTCTGGACGTCGTCCTCGGTCAGTTCCAGCTTCTTGAACAGGCTGTCACGCCGCACCAGGTCGGTCGGCGGATCCTCGAGCTTGGCGATGATCTCCCGCAACGTCGCCTCGTCGGGCGGGTTCTTGCGGTAGACGACGATGTCGGCGTCGACCCCGAGTTCGTCGGCAATGCGCACGGCATTGCTGGACGAGTTTCAATTCGGGTTGTGGTAGATGGTCACCTGGGCCATGGACGCCACCGTACCTCGCGGCACCGTGCGACACCCCCGGCGTAGGGTCGCAGCCACCGACTTCCCCTCGACACGCTGCCGGCCGACGCCGGCCCGACGTCTTCGAGGTACGTCATGTTCCACCACCCCGATCCCGACCGGATCCCACGGGCCCACATCGACCCCATCACGGATCCCGCAACCGCGCTCTCGCTCCTCCGTCGGGTGCACGCCGTCCCCCGCCGTCCGGAAACGGTGGTCATCCTCCTCGACGGTGCGCATCGCGGCACGTCGATCATCACCGTCGACACCACCGACGAACCCGATCAGGTCCTCGAGGTGGTCGAGTGCTTCACCCGCCCCGAACTCTTCCCGACCGGGCTCGGCGCCGTGATCGTCTCCTCCGACCGGACGGCTGCCGGCCGGCTCGAACCCGCCGACGCCGACCGCTGGTTCGAGATGTGCGACCTGGCCGAGCAGACCGGCGTCGAACTCGTCGAGTGGTTCGTGTTCGGAGCGGTCGTCAGTTGTCCGCGCGACCTGGCGGGTGCGCCGCCGCGCTGGCGAAAGCCCGACGCTCGCTCGGCGTGAGACGGAGCCCGGCTGCCCGCAGCCGTCGCACCAGTTCGCGGCTCTCGACCACCACGGCACCGGCCGCGATCAGGTCGGCGCGGTACTCCTCGGGGATGTCGTAATGATCACCTTGGAATCCGCGCCGTGGGATGCCGTTGGCGTCGGCGAACTCGTGGAGCTCGTCGAGCGACTCGTCGCTGACGAGGTGGCACCATTTCCGGCCGCGGAACCACCAGCGGGCCTCGTCGATCAGGATCGTCACGGCTTCCGAGCCTGCCACACTGTGGTCCATGAGCGGTGACGAGCGCGAGCTCCACCTGGCGTGGCAGCGACACGTCGGCATCAGCCACGAGTCCGAGCACTGGTTCGACACGGTCATGGGCGCGCACCGCGCTGTCGGTCGTCACTACCACACCGCCCGGCACGTCCGGTGGGTGGTGCAGCACATCCGATCCCTCGCCCCGGCCGCTGGAGTGGTCGACGGCGACCTCGACACGGCGATGGCGGCCGCGTTCTTCCACGACGCGGTCTACGATCCGACCGCGAGCGACAACGAGACGGCGAGCGCCGCGTTGGCGCGCCGGGCGCTCACCGATCTGGGCTGGCCGTCCGGTCCGATCGAACACGCGGCGTCGATGATCGAGGCCACCGCCTCACACGACGTCTCCACCTCGAACGCCACGCCCGACCCGGCCACGTGGATCCTGCTCGCCGCCGACCTCGGCGTGTTGGCCGCCGAACCGAGCCCCTACAGCGACTACGTCCGCAACGTGCGCAAGGAGTACGGACACCTGGACGAGGCCGAGTGGCGGTCGGGACGGGCGGCGTTCATCCGGTCGATGCTCGATCGAGCGACGATCTTCCCGGCGTCACTCCATCTCGACACGTGGGAACACCGGGCACGCGCCAATCTCACCGCTGAGCTGGCGGCAATGCGGCCGCTCAGCGACGGGAGCGGCGCGAGCGACGCACGCGAACCCTGATCGGTTCGGCTTGCGGCCCACGAGCGGTCGCCACGGCGGCCAGTCCGAGGACGGCAGCGAGGCTGTACCAAAGGGTCGTCATCTGGAGCAGTGTACGCACAATCGCACGTGACGACCAGTGCGAGCTGTCTCGCGTATCAGCCGGTGTTCAGGTGAGACGTAGGGTGACCTCCATGACCGACCGAGCGCTGACCGCCGAGACCGTCGACCTGTTGCAGACGATGATTCGCAACGCGTGCGTCAACGACGGCACGCGTGAGTCGGGCGAGGAGACGCGCAACGCCGACACCCTGCAGCACTTCCTCGAGGGTGCCGGGCTCGATGTGCAGCGGTACGAGGCCGTTGAGGGGCGCGCGTCGGTCGTCGCCCGCATCGAAGGGTCGGACCCCGACGCGCCGTCGCTCTGCCTGATGGGTCACACCGACGTCGTGCCGGTGAGCCCCGACGGGTGGAGTCGCGACCCGTTCGGTGGCGAACTGGTTCGCAACGACGACGGTGTCGAGGAGGTCTGGGGGCGCGGCGCGATCGACATGTTGAACCTGACCTCGTCGATGGCGGTCGCCTTCCGCGATCTCGCACGGAGCGGGTTCACACCGAAGGGCGACCTGATCTACTTCGGCGTCGCCGACGAGGAGGCGGGCGGCACGTGGGGCGCGGAGTGGATGTTCGAACATCACCCCGAGGTGATCGACGCCGACTACTGCCTGACCGAGCTCGGCGGGTGGTCGACGGTCGACGACCACGGGCACCGCCACGTCACGGTCAACATCGGCGAGAAGGGGCTGGCGTGGCGTCGGCTCCGCATCAGCGGCACGCCCGGCCACGGGTCGATGCCGTTCGGTGCCGACAACGCTCTGGTGAAGGCCGCCGAGGTGGTCCGGAGGCTGTCGGAGTATCGGCCGAACCCGCGGCTCGGCCCGACGTGGACGGGCTTCGTCGACTCGCTGTCGATCCCGGCCGAGTCGAAGTCGGCGATGCTCGACCCCGAGCGCGTGTACGACGCGATCTCGACCCTGCCCGTCCCGCAGGCCCGCATGTGCCACGCGCTGACCCACACGACCATCTCGCCGAACGTCGCCGAGGGTGGACAGAAGACGAACGTCATCCCCGACACCGTCGACGTCGAGGTCGACATCCGCACGGTGCCCGGCACCACGTACGACGACGTGAAGGCGATGCTCGACGACGCGCTCGGCGATCTGGCACCCCACGTCGACGTGACCGATCTCCAGGTCGGCGTCGCCACCGAGTCGCCGACCGACAACGAGCTGTGGGACACGATCGCGAAGCGGACCCAGACCGTCTATCCCGACGCCAAACTCGTGCCAGGGCTGGTCGTCGGCGGCACCGACGCCCGTTTCTACCGCCAGCGCGGTCGCGTCGCCTACGGCGCTGGACTGTTCTCGCCCTCGATGGACTTCGCCACCTTCGGCAACCGGTTCCACGGCCACGACGAACGGATCGACGTCGAGAGCCTCAGCCTGGCCACCGACTTCTGGATCGGCATCGCCCAGGATCTCGTCGGCTGACGCGAGTTGCTGGTTGACGTCTGGTATACGACCTGCCAGGCTCGAACCATGCGAGCTACCATCGATGCTGCCGGTCGAGTGGTCATTCCGAAGGCACTGCGTGAGGGGATCGGTCTCGCCGACGGCGGCGAGGTCGAGATCGAACTCACCGATGGTGCACTCCAGATCGCGCCACCGACGGTTCGCAAGCGTGTCGAGGATCGTGGCGGCCGCGCCGTCATCGTCACCGACGAGGACACCGACATCCCCCCGTTGGCCGACGACGTCGTCCGCGACGTGCTCGACGGCGTCCGGCGATGATCACTGCCGACACCAGTGTGCTCGTCCCGGCACTGCTCGCCAGCCACGAGTTCCACGACGCCTGCCACGAGTCGGCCGGTCTCGTCGACGCTGCGATCGGTCATGCCCTCGTCGAGACGTACGCCGTGCTGACCCGACTTCCCCAGCCGTACACCGTGCCGCCGGTGCAGGCCAGCGCCGCCATCCGCAGCTACGCCACGCCGACGATCGCGTTGCCGCCGGACGAGGTCGCCGATGCGCTCGACCGGTTCGTGATCGCCCGGGTTCGAGGCGGCTCGACCTACGACGCCGTGATCGGCGCCACCGCCGTGCACCACGGCGCCTCGCTCCTCACCCGCGACGAACGAGCGGTCGAGATCTACCAACGCCTCGGCGTCGACGTCATGTGGGTCGCCACATAGGACGCCCCCGACGGATGGGGTCAGACCAGATCCGACGCTGCAGGTCGAGGTAGGCAGAGGTTGCATGTCGGATCTGGTCTGACCCCATCCGTTCACCAGCCGACGAAGGCTCGCATGTGGAAGCGCATCTGGTCGGGGCCGTAGTAGCCGTCGGCGTTGACCGGACAGGCCCGGCGCGCGGCGCAGCCCTGCTCCAGGCACACCGGCTCCCCACCGGACCGGACGTGGCCACGGCAGGCCTCGTGGTCGTAGCCGTCGACCGTGAACGCGTCGACCGGGCACGTCGTGAGGCACGGGGCGTCGCAACCGACGCACGGTGACGTGGCGACGCCGGTCGGCGGCAGACCGGCGACCGGCTCGGCGAACAGGAACGCTCCACGGAGGGCGTGCCACAATCCGTCGGTCGGGTGGACGAGGAGGCCGATCGGCGACTGCCACACGTCGCTCGCCCGTTGCGCCCACCGCTGGAACGGCTGGAACGGCTCGTCGCTCGGATGCACGAACTCGGCACCGAACCGCTCGGCGATCGGACGGAGCCGGCGGCGCGTCCAGGCGTCGAGCGGGTCGGGTTCGTCGCGTTCCTCGGCCCGGAACGTCGGCCACATCGTGCCGCCCACATTGCCGACGATCACGACCGCTGCCGGCCGACTCCCGTCGCCGAGCGGCGGTACCGCGTCGTCCGGCTCGACGGTGAAGCCGCCACGTGCGAGCATGCCGGTCGGCTCGATGGCGGCGGCGATGTCGGCATAGTCAGGTCCGGTCACGGGCACGCCCCGACCGTACCGATCGGTGGCACACTGGGTCACATGTCGGAGTTGCAGACGATGCCCGCCGAGGTCATCCCCGAGGTCGACCAGGACACCGAGACCGACGAACCGATCGTCGCCCACATCGTCAAGGTCGAGCCGGGTGAGTCGGCCACGGCCAAGGTGCTCGAAGCCCGCATCAACGGCACCCCGATCGAGGCACTGTGCGGCCACGTGTGGGTGCCGGCGCGCGACCCGAAGCAACTACCGGTCTGCCAGGCGTGCAAAGAGATCTACGACATGTATCGCGTGTTCAACGACGGCCTGCGCGACTCGCCCGGCGACTGACGCGTTGCACCGACCGATGTCCGAACCCAACTGGCGAGAGGCGACCCGCGGACTGGTGCTCGACGAGCACGACCGGCTGTTGATGGTGAAGTACGTCTTCCCGAGCGGCGACGAGCGTTGGGGCACACCGGGCGGCGGGCTCGATCCGGGCGAGGATCACCACACCGCACTCCGACGCGAGTTCCACGAGGAGCTCAGCCTGGTCGACGTCGAAATCGGCCCGCACGTGTGGAGTCGGAGCCATCTCTTCCCGATGCTGTCGGGTCACGACGGCCAACGCGAACGGTTCTTCCTCGTTCGGGTCGCGCACTTCGACCCGGTCCCCTCGATCGGATGGGAGCAGATGCGCGCCGAGTTCGTCCACGACGTGCGGTGGTGGACGATCGACGAGATCGACGCCTCCCTCGAACACTTCATCCCCGGCCGCCTCACCACCCACCTCCGCGCCCTCCTCGCCGACGGCCCACCCGCCACCCCCATCGACATCAGCGACCCCTGACCAGAAGGGGTCAGGCACCTTCTGGCCATCGGGTCGCGGTGATCGCGGCGTGAAAGGCCAGAAGGTGCCTGACCCCTCTGGGATACTGGTGGGGTGAGCGGGAACGAGCAGGCCGAGATCGATCGGATCGTCGACGAGTTCGTCGGCAGCACGGCGCACGTGCGCGGGGCGGTGCTCGGCTCGGCCGATGGCCATCCGCTGGCCGCCAGACTCGACGACGTCGACGCCGAAGCCAGCACGGTCGCCGCGATGGGCGCCGCGGCGCTCGGCCTGTCGACCCAGCTCGCCCGGGTCGCGGCCGAGGCGACGACCGCGACCACCTACGTCCGAGCGGCCGGTGTCCAGGTCTGGGTGTTCGACATCGGCAACGCCGCCACCCTGACCGTGTTCGCCGCCGAGCACGGCGACTCGGATGCGATCGTCCGAGCATCACAACTCGCCGCCGGCCACGTGATCGACGCCCTCACCTGAAGTCGCGGCTGGGGGTCGAGGCCGCGGTGGGGAGCGGGGCGAGGTGCTCGGCGACGACGTTGATCACACCTTCGGAGCGTTCGAGTCGACCGCGGATCAGCATCGCGGGCGCGCTGCGGGCCACAGTACGGAACCTGGCCCAGCAGCCCTTCGACACGACCACGTTGATCAGGCCGGTCTCGTCTTCCAGGTTCAGGAACGTCACCCCCTGAGCGGTCATCGGGCGCTGCCGGTGCGTCACCACCCCGGCGATCGTCACCCGGCTGCGCGGTTCGCACTGCCACAGCCCGGTCGAGGTGACGACGCCCAGCTCGTCGAGCCGGTCGCGTAGGAAGCGGGTCGGGTGACCGTCTGGTGAAACTCCGGTCGCCCACAGGTCGGCGACCGATTCCTCGACCGGTGTCATGCCCGGCAACGTGGGCGCCCGCTCGCCGGTGACGATGCCCGGCAAGCGTCCCGGCCGTGACTGCGACACCGCACCGGCGGCCCACAACGCCTCACGACGGTCGAGTCCGAAGCACTCGCCGAACACGCCCCCGGTCGCCATCGCCTCGAGGTGGGCGGTCGTCAGGTCGGGTACCCGACGAACCAGATCCTCCGGCGACACGTAGTCGCCGTGATCGATCCGCTCGGCCTCGATCCGATCGGCCAGCTCGGTGCCGATGCCACGGATCGACCCCAACCCGAGCCGCACCGATTCGCCGCCGTCTTCGAGTGTCGCTGCGGCGAGCGACGCATTCAGGTCGGGCGTGCGCACCGCCACCCCGTGACGGCGGGCGTCCTGCACCAGGGTGTGCGGCGACCAGAACCCCATCGGTTGGGCGTTGATCAGCGCCGCGCAGAACGCCGCCGGTTCGTGGTACTTGATCCACGACGACGCGTAGACGAGATAGGCGAAGCTCACAGAGTGCGACTCGGGGAACCCGTAGTTCGCGAACGCCTTCATTTTGTGGAAGATCTCGTCGGCGACGTCGTCGGGGATGCCCCGCTCCGCCATCCCCTCGTACAGCCGCTCGCGCAACCGCTCCATCCGTGCCGCCGACCGCTTCGATCCCATCGCCTGGCGCAGCTCGTCCGACTCGGCCGGGGTGAACCCGGCGACGTCGATCGCCATCTGCATCAGCTGCTCCTGGAACAGCGGCACCCCGAGCGTCTTGCCGAGCGAGTTCTCGAGCAGCGGGTGGAGATAGGTGACCGGCTCCTGGCCGTTGCGGCGCTTGATGTACGGGTGCACCGACCCGCCCTGGATCGGTCCGGGACGGATGAGGGCGACCTCGACGACCAGGTCGTAGAACCGGCGTGGCTTGAGCCGCGGCAGCGTCGCCATCTGGGCGCGCGACTCGATCTGGAACACGCCGACGGTGTCGGCGCGGCACAGCATGGCGTACACGTCGTCTTCCTGCGGGATGGTGGCGAGATCGACGTCGTAGCCCCGATGCTCGCGGATGAGATCCACCGCATAGTGCAGCGCCGACAGCATGCCGAGCCCGAGCAGGTCGAACTTGACGAGGCCGGCGTTGGCGCAGTCGTCCTTGTCCCACTGCAACACGCTGCGGCGTTCCATCCGGCCCCACTCGACGGGGCACACCTCGATCACCGGCCGGTCGCAGATCACCATGCCGCCCGAGTGGATACCGAGGTGGCGCGGTGCGTCCTCGATCTCGGCGGCGAGGTCGAGCACCGGCGCGGGGATCGTGCAGTCGGGTTGGGCACGGGTGGCCTCGACACCACCCCACCCGTCGATCTGTTTGGCGTACGCGTCCTGCTGACCGGTGGAGTGGCCGAGCGCCTTGGCCATGTCGCGGATCGACGAACGGGCACGGTAGGTGATCACGTTGGCGACCTGGGCGGTGTGGTGCCGCCCGTACCGCTCGTACACGTACTGGATCACCTCCTCGCGCCGGTCGCTCTCGATGTCGATGTCGATGTCGGGGGGTCCGTCACGTTCGGGTGACAGGAACCGTTCGAACAGCAGCCCGAGCGAGACGGCGTCGGCCTTGGTGATGCCGAGCGCGTAGCAGACCGCCGAGTTGGCGGCGCTCCCACGCCCCTGGCAGTAGATGTCGTTGCGGCGACAGAACTCGACGAGGTCCCACACGACCAGGAAGTAGCCGGGGAAGCCGAGCTGTTCGACGATGTCGAGCTCACGGTCGATCGTCTGCCAGGCCCGCGCCCGACGGCT
>NZZV01000112.1 GCA_002698945.1 Acidimicrobiaceae bacterium | reverse complement strand
GGCCGTGGAGACGCGGCGCCGACGCGAGGTCGGTGTCGATCGACAGGACGCTGCCGTTGCATCGGTAGCCGTTGCCCTCCAGGGTGCGCCGCGCGTCGCCTTTCGACTTGGCGAGCCCGGCGTCGACCAAGACCTCGGCGACATCGGCGAGTCGCTCCACCGGCAGCGTCGACGACGGCACCTCCCGCTCGACCGCGGCCAGGGCCGCCTCGCTCGCCTGGGTCGGATCGCCGCCGAAGAGCACGTCGGCGGCCTCGTCGGCCGCGGCGGCAGCCGCGTCGCCGTGGACGAGCGCGGTCAACTCCCGCGCCAGCGCGCGCTGCGCGATGCGCTCGTGGGGCACCTCCTCGTGCTCTGCGATGGTGGCCCGGACGTCGTCGAGGGGACGGGTCGAGAACCGCAGCAGGGCGTCGACGATCGCATCGTCGGCGGTCTGGAGCCAGAACTGACGGAACTGGTAGGGGCTCGTCTTGTCGGGGTCGAGCCAGACCGCTCCGTCGGCGGTCTTGCCGAACTTGGTGCCGTCGCTCTTCAGCAACAACGGCCAGGTCAGCCCGTGCGCGACGCCGCCGGCGGTCTTGCGGATCAGGTCGATCCCGGCAGTGATGTTGCCCCATTGGTCGGAGCCACCCATCTGGAGTTCGACGCCGTGTTCGGCGTAGAGCACTCGGAAGTCGTTCGCCTGCAGCAGCATGTAGCTGAACTCGGTGTAGGAGATGCCGACCTCGCTCGCCAGACGGTTCTTGACCGACTCCTTTGCCATCATCTGGTTGACCGTGATGTGCTTGCCGACGTCTCGGAGAAAGTCGAGCATGCTCGTGCCGGCGGTCCAATCGGCGTTGTCGACGAGCGTCGCACGGTACGGTCCCGGCTCGAAGTCGAGGATCCGTTCGAGCTGTCCCTTGATGCAGGCCACGTTGTGCTGCAGCTCGTCGCGCGTGAGCAGTTTCCGCTCCTCGGACTTGCCGCTCGGATCGCCGATCATGCCCGTGGCGCCGCCGGCGAGGGGAAACGGTCGGTGTCCGGCGAGTTGGAAACGCCGCAATCCGAGTTGGCCCATGAGGTGACCGACGTGGAGCGAGTCGGCCGTCGGATCGAACCCCACATAGACCCCGATCGAGCGCTCGTCGAGTCGCGACCGCAGGAACTCGCGGTCGGTGGAATCGTGGATCAGGCCACGCGCGTCGAGGTCGGCAATGAGGTCCATATCGCTCACGATGATGCCACGCGCCGAGCTCGGACGGACAAGAGGATCCGGGCCTCGTCCAGGGGGTCCGGGTGCTCCGCTCAGTCCCACCAGGGATCCGCCGGCCAAGCGCCGCTCCCCTCCCACTCCATGTGAAAGCCCGCCGTCGGGTTGGGTTCGCCGACCGGGTAGATGCCGTACAGATCGATCGTCGGTGGACCGGCGTCCGGGTCGGGACACGGGTTCGGCGTCGACGCGCCGGGCGCCGGCGGCATCGGGCACGGGCGGCCGTCGAGGTGGGCGAGCTTGCGAGACACGTAGTCGGCCGCCGCCCAGGGCCCGGCCGTGCGGAGGTGGATCCCGTCGCTGGCGAACCACTCGGGGCGGTCGTGGGCGTACGTGGCCCAGTCGGCGATCACGATCTCCGGGTACGCGCCGCTGTCGACGAGTTCGCGCAAGGTGGCGTTGTTGTTCCGGAAGACCTGGTCGAACCCGAAGTCGTCAGGTGAGTTGTACGAGACGTTGGCCCGCAGCGTGAGCCACACGATGCGTTCGTAGCCGAGCTCGCGGGCCCGCCCCACGATCGTGTCGACGTCGGACCGGAAGGTGTGATCGGAGTCGTTGTACCCCGTGGCGACGACGAGGGTGTGGAAGTGCCGTCCGTGGGCCTCGAGTTCGGCGAGCAGCGTGATGGGAACGTGACCGTCGTAGTTGCGACACGACGCGGTCACACGACGGCGGCACGAGGCCAGGTCCATCACGTGGTCGACGCCGCGGAGGGCGTCCTTGGCCCCGTAGGTCTTGATGCCGAGCCACGCCGAGTCGCTGACGAGGAGGACGGGCTGCTCGATCGGGCCGACTCGTTCCGCGGTCCGCGCGACGGTCGCCGTCCCGTCCGACACGGCGGCGAGCGCCACACCGCCGAGGGTGAGGGCGGTGGCGAGAGCTGCCGTGACCAGACGCCGCATCCGGCCAGTATGGCCGGTCGCCGTACCGGCCGGACCGCGGCTCACACGACGGGCACGCGGAAGCGCCAGGGGACGTCGACCGCCTTGCTGATCCCGATGCGTGGGCCCACGAGCGGACCGTCGGGCGGCGGGGTGCCGTCGTCGAACAGGCCGATTCCGCTGCCCCGGCAGAGGTCGGCGCCGTTGTGTTCCGGACCGATCGCAAACGCCTGGCAGAGCTTGGCCGGCCCGTCGGCGAGCCCGGGTCGGTCGTGACGCCGCTCACGCATCACCTCGACGCCGGACATCGGATCGACGGCCCGGAGCAGCACCGCGGCTCCGCGCCCCTCGGGGCCCGTGACGACGTTCGAGCAGTAGTGCATGCCATACGTGAAGTAGACGTACAGGTGTCCGGCCGGGCCGAACATCACGGCGTTGCGCGGCGTCTCGCCCCGGAAGGTGTGGCTCGCCGGGTCGTCCTCGCGGTACGCCTCGACCTCGACGATCCGGCCGAGACAGTCACCGTGGACGAGCAACTTGTTGAGCAGGAGCGGGGCGACGTCGGGGGCGTCGCCCGTCAGCAGTGATCGTGGGACGCGACGCAGCATCAGACCGGCATCACACTTGGCGGGCGAACGCGATCGTGGCGTCGGCGATCATCTGGACGGCGATCGCCGCCAGCAGGATGCCAGCGACGCGGGAGAGCAGTAGGACACCGGCGGGTCGCACGATGCGGTTGAGGATGCCCGCGAACCGAAGGGCCAGGTACACGATCAGCAGCGTGATCACGATGCCCAGGGAGATCGCCGACCACTCCTCGACCCCGTCGGACTGGCCCACGAACACGATCGTGGCGACGATCGCGCCCGGACCGGCGAGCAGCGGCGTTCCCAACGGGACCATCGCGATCGACATCCGTTGCTCGGGCGACGCCTCGAGGGCGTCGGATTCCTTGCCCGTGAGGAGTTGGAGCGCCACCAGCAGCAGGAGCAGCCCGCCGGCGCCCTGGAGGGCCGGCACCGACACGTGGAGGTAGTCGAGGATCTGCTGCCCTGCGATCGCGAATCCGACGATGATCATGAACGCGGTCCCGACGGCCAACGCGGCGGCCTTGTGTCGCTCCTTGTCGTCGAGTCGCCGCGTGACGGCCAGGAAGATGGGCACGTTGCCCGGTGGGTCCATGATCACCAACAGGGTGACGATGACCTCCCCGAGCAGACGGGTGTCCATCAGCCGCCGAACTCGGCCCGTTCACGCGCCAGCATCGCCCGGTACAGCTCGATCTGGGCGTCGAGCGCCCGGGGGCCGGCGGCGCCCGGCGACGAGCGCATCTCGACGCCCACCCCGGGTCGTACGAGGGCCGCTGCGTCGGGGCCCAGTCGGTCGTCGGCCGCGACCAGGTCGGCCAGCGACCCCTGCCCGGCCAGAGCGGCGCGCACGTGCTGGCCGACGATCGCGTGGGCGTCGCGGAACGGCACACCGGCGCGCACGAGGTACTCGGCGAGGTCGGTGGCGGCGGTGGTCTCGGCGTCGGCGGCGGCCTGCATCCGGTCGGGCACGAACGTCGCGGTCGCGATCATGCCGGTGAGCGCTGCGACGGCGAGATTGACCTGGTCGACGGAGTCGAAGAGCCCCTCCTTGTCCTCCTGCAGATCCTTGTTGTACGCCAGCGGCAGGCCCTTCAGGGTGGCGAGCAGCGCGGTCAGATTGCCGATCAGGCGGCCGGCCTTGCCGCGGGCGAGCTCGGCGATGTCGGGGTTCTTCTTCTGGGGCAGCATCGAGGAGCCCGTGGCGAACGCGTCGTCGAGGACGGCGAAGCCGAACTCCTCGCTGGTCCAGAGCACCCACTCCTCGCCGATCCGGCTGAGGTGGACGCCGACGAGGGCCAGGTCGAACAGCGCCTCGGCGACGAAGTCGCGGTCGCTCACGGCGTCGAGGGAGTTCTCGAACGCCCGTGAGAAGCCGAGGTCGGCGGCGTTGCCGGCGGGATCGATCGGGAGCGAGGTGCCCGCCAACGCTCCGGCACCGAGCGGTGACACGTCGAGCCGCTGCACCGTCGCGACGAGGCGGTCGACGTCGCGGCCGAGCGCCCAGCCGTGCGCCAACAGGTGGTGGACCAACAAGACCGGTTGGGCGCGCTGCAGGTGCGTGTAGCCGGGCAGATAGGTGCCGTCGGACTCGAGCGCTCGGGTCAGCAGGACGTGTTGCAGGTCGAACAGACCACGAGCGACCTCGATGAGTTCGCGCTTGCACCACAGTCGGAGATCGGTGGCGACCTGGTCGTTGCGACTCCTGCCCGTGTGGAGCTTGGCCCCGGCCGCCCCGGCGAGCTCGGTGACGCGCCGCTCGACGGCGGTATGGATGTCCTCGTCGGAGGGCAGGTAGTCGAACCGGCCCTCGCCCATTTCCCGCTCGACCTCGTCGAGCGCCACGAGCACGCTGTCGCACTCGCGCTCGTCGAGCAAACCGACACGGGCGAGGCCGCGCACGTGGGCTCGCGAACCGGCGATGTCGTCGCGCCACATGCGCTGGTCGTACGAGAGGCTGGCGTTGTACGCCATGAGCGCCTCGTCGGGCCCCCCTTCGAATCGGCCGTGCCAGAGGGTGGATCCGGTGTGTTCGTCGCTCATCAACCTGCCTCGATTCCTGCGAGCTCGCGCAGCGTCACCGCGAGCTGGGCGCCGCCGACCGATTCGGTGGCGACGCACATCATCGTGTCGTCGCCCGCCACCGTACCCATGAGGCCGTCGATGCCGCTGCGGTCGAGGGCTGACGCGACGACGTGCGCACAGCCGGGCGGTGTGCGGACGATGACGAGGTTGGCCGAATGGTTGACCTCGGCGACCCACTCTCCCATCACCCGCCGGAGCTGGTCGAGCGGGGCGACGCGCTCGGGCGCGAACTCGGGCACGGCGTAGACGCTGTGGCCGCCCGGGACGCGGACCTTCACTGCGCCGAGATCCTCGAGATCGCGTGACACGGTGGCCTGGGTGGCGGCGATGCCTTCGGTCGCGAGCAACTCGACCAGTTGCGGCTGGCTCGACACCTGCTGCTGTTCGATCAGACGGGCGATCGTCTGCTGCCGTTGGACCTTGCTCATCGGACACCAGCCAAGAATGCGAGCGAGCCGCGGGCGCTGTGGAGACGGTTGTGGCCCTGTTGGAACACGACGCTCCGTGGACCGTCGATGACGTCGGCGGTGACCTCGAAGCCGCGGTAGGCCGGCAGGCAGTGCATGAAGACCGCCGACGAGTCGGCGAGCGCCATCATGTCGTCGTCGACCGTGAAGCCTTCGAAGGCCTGGCGGCGCGCCTCCTTGTCGGCTTCCTGGCCCATCGAGACCCAGGTGTCGGTGTGGACGGCGTGGGCGCCGGCGACAGCGTCGTGGGGACGGGCGACCTGCTCGACCGATGCGGCTCCGAGCAGCAGGATCCGTTCGAGTTCGGCGTCGTCGGCGTCGAATCCCGGCGGACACCCGATCCGGACGTGCATGCCGAGCAGTGCGGAGATCTCGGCGAGTGAGCGCGAGACGTTGTTCCAGTCGCCGACGTAGGCGACGGTCTTGCCGGCGAGGTCGCCGATGCACTGCTGCATGGTGAGGGCATCGGCGAAGCCCTGGAGCGGGTGCGACCAGTCGCTCAGCATGTTGACGACCGGGATCGTCGCGGCGGCGGCGAGCCGCTCGACGACCGAGTGTTCGAAGACCCGGGCGGCGATGAGCCCGTGGTACCCGGACATGATCGCGGCGATGTCCTCGACCGGTTCGCGGGTGTCGAAACCGACCTCCTCGCCGCGGGCGTAGACCGGGTGACCACCGAGTTGGTGGACCGCGATCTCCATCGAGTGGCGGGTCCGGTTGGACGGCTTCTCGAAGATGAGGGCCGCGCCCTGCCTCTCGAGCGGCCGGCCGAGGTCGGCGACGGGACGCTGCGCGAGGTCGAGGATCAACGCGACCTCGTCGGGGGTGAAATCGGTGATGTCGAGCAGCGAGCGGGTCATGACGCCACCTCGGCGAGCACCTCGGCGACGAGTGCGACGGCCTCGTCGACTTCGGTGTCGGACACGGTCAGCGGCGGCAGGAACCGCAACGTGGAGGCGTTGACCGCGTTGCAGATCAGACCGCGGTCGAGCAGGGAGCGGTACACCGTCGGTGCGTCGATGCCGTCCGCGAGCTGGGCGCCGAGGATCAGACCGCGGCCGCGCACGCCGACGACCTGCGGGAGGCCCTCGAGGGCTGCGGTGAGTCGGTCGCCCTTCGTCGCGGCCATGGCGGGCGCGTCGAGCCGGCGCATCTCGTCGATCACCGCGGAGACGGCGGCCGTCGCGATGGCGGTGCCGCTGTATGTACTCCCGTGGTCGCCGGGTTGGAACACGGCGGCGACGTCGGTGCGTGCCCAGCAGGCGCCGACCGGCATGCCGTTGCCCATCGCCTTGGCGATGGTGACGACGTCGGGGCTGACACCGTCGTGTTCGATGCCGAACCACGCGCCGGTGCGAGCGAAGCCGGTCTGGATCTCGTCGACGATCATCAGCGCACCGACGTCGTCGCACAGCTCACGGATGCCCTGCAGGTAGCCCGCCGGCGCCGGGTTGACGCCACCTTCGCCCTGGATCGGTTCGATGATCACGGCGGCGACGGACGAGTCGACCGAGGCCCGCATCTCGTCGAGGTCGCCCCACGCCACGTGCTTGAAGCCGTCCGGCATCGGCGCGAACGGTTCGTGCTTGGCCGGTTGGCCGGTGGCGGCCAGCGTGGCGAGGGTTCGTCCGTGGAAGCTGCCGTACGCACTGACGACGGTGTGCCGACCCCGCCCACCCCACTTCCGGGCGAGCTTGAGGGCGCACTCGTTCGACTCGGCGCCCGAGTTCGTGAAGAAGATCTGGCCGTCGTGACCGGTGGCGTCGGCCAGGAGTTCGTTCACCTTGACTGCCGCCGCGGTGGCCTGCGGGTTGGTGAAGAAGTTGGAGACGTGCAGCAGGGTGTTCGCCTGCCGACCGATCGCCTCGGCGATGACCGGGTTGGCGTGGCCGAGCGAGGTGACCGCGATGCCGCTGAGGAAGTCGAGGTAGCGCTTGCCGTCGGTGTCCCAGACCTCGGTGCCGCTCCCCCGCTCCATCGACAGCGCCGGGGCGCCGAACACGGGCATGAACGGGCACTGGGACATGCCGTCGGTGTCGAACTGGTGGCTCATGCCAACTCCCCTTGTAGACCCTTGATCATCGTGCCGATGCCGGAGTCGGTGAAGATCTCGAGCAGCAGCACGTGGGCGATGCGGCCGTCGAGGATGTGTGCGTTGCCGACGCCGTTGCGGACGGCGTGGATACAGCTGGCGACCTTCGGGATCATGCCGCCGGCGATGATCCCGTCGGCGACGAGCTGGTCGAGCTCGTCGGCGGTGGTCTGTCGGATCAGGCTCGCGGCGTCGGCGACGTCGCGGCGCAGCCCCTCGATGTCGGTGAGGTAGACGAGCTTCTCGGCGCCGAGCGACTCGGCGATGGCACCCGCGACGGTGTCGGCGTTGATGTTGTACGCCTGGCCGTTGATGTCGGAACCGATCGTGGCGATCACGGGGATGAACTCGTCGTCGAGCAGGCCGTGGAGCACCTCGGGGTTGATCTCGGTGACGTCACCGACGAAGCCGAGCCGTTCGTCACGGGCTGAGGCCCGGATGAGTCCCCCGTCGACACCGCTGACCCCGACGGCGTAGTGGCCGTGGACGTTGATGGCGGCGACGATCTGGGGGTTGACCTGCCCCTTCAGGACCATGCGGGCGATGTCGACGGTCTCGGCGTCGGTGATGCGGAGTCCGTCGAGGAACTCGGTCTCCTTGCCGAGACGGCGCATCAGGTCGCTGATCTGGGGTCCGCCGCCGTGCACGACGACCGGGCGCATGCCGACGAGGCGCATCAGGACGACGTCCTCGGCGAAGAGGGCGAGGGCGTCGTGATCGGAGGTGCCGGCGAGGGCGTTGCCGCCGTACTTCACGACGACCGTCTTGCCGGCGAAGCGCCGGATGTACGGGAGCGCCTCGACGAGGATCGACGCCTTGAGGCCGGCCTCGTCGTGGGGATCGGTGGTCCGGTTGTCGATGTCGGTGCTCACGGCGCCACCCCCACCTTGCTGAGCCCGGCCGTCTCGTCGAGACCGAGGGCGACGTTGGCGGCCTGGACGGCACCGCCCGAGGCTCCCTTGGCGAGGTTGTCGAGTGCGCCGATCGCGACGATCGTGTTCGTGCGGGCGTCGTAGCGGGCGGTGACCTGGACGACGTTCGAGCCGAGGGTCGCCTTGGTCGACGGGGACCCGTCGGTGACGACCATGAACGGTTCGCCGGCCCAGCGTTCCCGCAGGAGGGCGAGGAGCGACTCGGTCGACACATCGGCGTCCGGGGCCGGCTTCGCGTAGCAGGTGGCCAGAATGCCGCGGTTCATCGGGACGAGGTGCGGGGTGAAGAGGAGCTGGGCGCCGATCTCCTGCTCCATCTCGGGGGTGTGGCGGTGCGAGAGCAGCCCGTACGCGGTCATGTTCTCGTCGACCGTGGTGAAGCCGTACGCCAGATCGGCCTTGCGGCCGGCGCCCGTCACGCCCGAGGCGGCGTCGACGATGATGCCGGAGGTCTCGACGAGTCCGGCCTCGACGAGGGGACGCAGTGCGAGGGTGGCCGTGGTGACGTAACAGCCGGGCGTCGCCACCAGCCGGGCGCCCTGCAGTTCGGCACGGTGGAGTTCGGGGAGGCCGTAGACGGCCTCGGCGAGGAGGTCGGGCTGATCGTGTTCGAAGCCGTAGTAGGTCGGGTAGTGGGCGGGGTCCTCGAGCCGATACGCCGCCGAGAGGTCGACCACACAGGCGACGTGGCCGACGAGGTCGGGCGCCATGGTCATGGATGCCTCGTGCGGGAGCCCCAGGAAGACGAGGTCGAGGTCGCGTGCCCGGTCGACGTCGAACGTCTCGAACACGAGGTCGGGATAGGCGGCCGCCAACCCCGGGTAGAGGTCGGCGGCTCGCGTGCCGGCCTGGGAGTCGCCCGTGGCGAGCACGACCTCGAAGTCGGGATGCCCGGCCGCGAGGCGCAGGAGTTCGGCGCCGGTGAACCCCGACGCCCCGATGATGCCGACAGCGACCATAGACGCATGACCATACAGCTTTGCGTATGGTCATGCAATCACCGACTGGCAGCACGTCATCGGATCTCCGTTCATGGCGAACGGCCGATCGACCGGCACACTGGAGGGGTGATCCCCGGTGCGACCCCCGCGAAAGGCAGACTCCTCCTCGCCACGCCACCGATGGACGACCCGAACTTCGACCGAGCCGTCATCTACGTGCTCGAACACCAGGCCGACGGTGCACTCGGTGTCGTGGTGAACCGGCCGTCCGACGAGGCACTCGACGAGCCGCTCGATCGTTGGATCGACCTGCAGTCGGCACCGGCGACGGTCTTCGAGGGCGGACCGGTCGAACCGAACGCCCTCATCGCGTTGGCCCTGTCGAACGAGCCACTCGACGAGCCGAACGACGAACTTGCGCCGATCTCGGGCCGCGTCGCCTCGGCCGACCTGACCACCGACCCCGCCTTCGTCGCCGGCCAGGTCTCGGCGGTCCGCATCTTCCGGGGGTACGCCGGCTGGGGTCCGGGCCAGCTCGAGGGTGAGATCGACGCCGGCGCCTGGCTACTGCTCGACGCCGAGCCCGACGACCTGTTCGACGACCATCCGGACGTGTTGTGGCGCACCGTCCTTCGCCGCCAGCCCGGCCGGCTCTCCTGGCTCGCCGACGCCCCCGACGACCTCAGCGCCAACTGACCGGGCCCACCGCATGCGATCTGACGAGTGGCTGACCCAGCTCGACGGACGGTTGCGGCGGCAGCTCGAGTTCCTGATCGAGATCGACCGGCTGAAGACGATCGTCCGCGGCACCCGTCTCGCCGACGAGTCGCGACGCGAGAACACCGCCGAGCACTCGTGGCACCTCGCCATGTTCGCCATGACGCTGGCCGAGCACGCCGCCGACACCGTCAGCGTCGAGCGGGTGGTCCGCATGTTGCTCCTCCACGACATCGTGGAGATCGACGCCGGGGACACACCCGTGTTCGGCGGCACGCCGGCGACCGACCAGGCCGAGCGCGAGCAGCGCGCTGCCGACCGGCTGTTCGGGCTGCTCCCGGACGATCAGGCGGACGAGTTCCGTCGCCTGTGGGACGAGTTCGAGGCGGCACAGACCGACGACGCACGATTCGCCAAGGCGCTCGATCGGTTGCAGCCGAGCCTGCTCAACCACGTCGTCGGCGGCGGCACCTGGACCGACTACGACGTCGACGAGCCCACTGAGCGAGCGGCGACCGGCAGGATCACCCACGCCGCCCCCGCACTCGGTGATGCGATCGATGCCGTCATCGCCGACGCCGTCGCCCAGGGCTGGCTCCGATCGGCGACCTGAATCTCAACCGGAATTTCTCGGGCGGCCTGTCGAATCGGATCTCCCTCGCGCGTCATGCTTGATGTCGGCGGTCGTCGCCGGCGTCGAGACAAGGAGACCTGACATGAAGTACTTCGTACTGCTCGCCGGCTACGGCGAGATGCGCACCTGGGACGAGCTGACGCCCGAGGAGCAGGAGGCCGGGATCGCGCGGCACGTCGCCTTCGGCGAGGCGTGCGCGGCTCGCGACGGTGTCGAGATCGTCAGCGCGGAGGCACTCGGCGACGGTTCGTCGGCAACGACGTTGCGAACCCGAGGTGGACAGATGACCGTCACCGACGGCCCGTTCGCCGAGGCCGCCGAACACATCGGCGGCTACTACTTGCTGGACGCCCCTGACCTCGACACGGTCATCGAGCTGTGTCGGATCCTGCCGGCCTATGACATCGACATCCGACCGGTCATCGACACGCCCTGACCGCACGTTCGACGCGATCCACCGCGACGAGTGGGGACGGTTGATGTCCCTGCTCGTCGCGCGCACGCGCCGCCTCGACCTGGTCGAGGACGCGCTCGCCGAAGCGTTCGCGCGGGCTGCCGAGCGGTGGCCGCTCGACGGGATGCCGGCCAATCCTGAGGCGTGGCTGTACACGAGCGCCCGCCGGCTGGTCATCGGTCGGCTGCGATCCGAGGCGGTCGCCGGACGGAAGGCACCGCTGCTGGCCGTTCGTCCCGACTGGTCGCCGCCCGACGACGACGGCGACCGTCTGCCCGACGAGCGACTCCACCTGATCCTGCTGTGTTGTCATCCGGCGCTGGCTCCCGAGTCTCGATCGGCGCTGGCGTTGCGGTTGGTCATCGGAACGTCGACCGACGAGATCGCCCGGCTCTTCCTCGTGCCGACGCCGACGATGGCGGCACGGCTCACCCGCGCGAAGAAGAAGATCGCGACGGCCGGAATCCCGCTCGGTGCGCCGGTGGCCGACGAGTTGACCGTCCGGCTCGACGAGGTGTGTCGGACGATCTACCTGGCGTTCACCGCCGGCTACACGCCGGGCTCCGGCGCCGATCTGCTGCGACCCGACCTCGCCGGTGAGGCGGTCCGGCTGGCGACGGTGCTCCGACAGCTCTGCCCCGCTGCGACGCAGGTGCGTGCCCTGTGGGCCCTCCTGGTGCTCCAGCATTCGAGGCGCGACGCTCGCGTACTCGACGGTCGGCTCGTCACCCTCGCGGAGCAGGACCGCACCCGGTGGCGTCAGGACGAGATCGAAGCGGGACTGGTTGCGCTCGGCACCCTCGACCAGGCAGAGGGCTACAGCGAGGAGTTGCGGCTGCAGGCTGCGATCGCCGCCGAGCATGTGAGGGTGCCGCATGCCTCGGACACCGACTGGCCACGGATCGCCGACGTGTACCGACGGCTCGAACTGCTGACCGGGTCACCGGTCGTCGGCCTGAACCGGGCGGTCGCGGTCGCCGAGTCCGAGGGAGCGGAAGCGGGCCTCGCCGTACTCGCCGGCCTGGACGCGTCGCTCCGAACCCACCACCGCTTCGCGGCGGTCTGCGGCGACCTGGCGCATCGTGCCGGCGACCTCGACCTGGCGGCCGCCTCCTACCGAACGGCGATCGAGTTGGCGGGCAACGACGTCGAGCGAGCACACCTGCGCGAGCGCCTCGCCGACGTCGAGTCGGCGGGTGGGTGACGATCTGACTCCGACACGACGTGCCAAGATCGAGTGACGGACCGATGATCTCCCCACGCCATGCCCGAAGCGCACTGCTCAGCGTCCTGACGATCGCGACACTCGCTGCGTGTACCGACGGCGCCGAATCCGAGTCGGGGCCGGTGATATCGACCTCGACCTCGCCCACCGCCGCGGGCCCGTCGACGTCCGCCGCTGCAACGAGCTCGACGACCCCGACGACAGCGCTGGCGCCAACAACCGCAACACCGACCTCGACGGGCGACGAAGCCCTCGAGCCGCGCCCCATCACCGCCATCGTCGCTGCGGACGAGGACGGTTGCCGGTTCGCGTCCGACCTGGGGACCTCGGAGCAAGCCGATCTCGTCGTCCCCGACGACGTCGCCGCGGAGGAGGACACACTGCTGCGCGGCAGGGGTTCGGTGACCGACGAGCCGTTGCCGAACGGAGCGGGCTGCGACGGGTCGACGATGACGGTCACGTTCGAGTCGGCGGACCAGATCGGCCCGACCGACCTCGAGGAACCCGATCCTGCCGAACTCGAGTCGATCGTGTTCGATCAGGCGTGGGAGTGTGGACGCGGGTTCACGATGTCCGACAGCGAACAACGCTGGGCGATCAACATCGAGCCGGTCGCCGGCAACTCGACCCAGGCAGCAGGCGAGACGATCACGATCCCCGACGACCGGTTCGGCGTCGGCGTGACGTCCGGCATCGACCTGATCGCCGGCAACTGCGAGACCGGCCGGGAACCCTTCGACCCCACGTCGATCCTCGTATCGGTCTGGCGCGCCACTGAGGGGTCGTTCGTGTACCCCGACGCCACCGTCATCTGTGACGGCTCGAGCGCGTCGACCGAACTCGTTGACGCCGTCGTTCAGACCCCCGACGGTCCCGTCGAGCTCCCTCCGATCGCGATGGTCAACACGGCCTTCGCCTGCGGCCCCGGCTGGGACGACTGACCAGCCGCCGGACCACTGCGGTGCTTCCCGACGTCGTGCTCGACACGGCCGCCGGCGACGAGATCGACGTCCGGCGAGTCACGCGCTCGCCGCATGACCGCCCCGCTGCGCCGAAGTCGCCCGAAGGACCGACGCCGTGTCGATGACGAGTGCTTCGGCCGACCGCTCCTCCGCCATCGCGCCGAACCCGACGGGTCGTCGGCACCGATGGCATGAGCCACAAGCGTGTCCCCGAACGGCACGTGAGGGACGCTGCAAGCAGCGTGGATCGCGAACGTCATGGGATGGGCGGCCGTGATC
>NZZV01000111.1 GCA_002698945.1 Acidimicrobiaceae bacterium | reverse complement strand
GTCGGCGGCCAAGTCGCGGAACTGCTCGTCGTAGTCGTCGGACCCCGAGATCGCCTTCTGGAAGATCGACGGATTGCTCGTGAGTCCCCGGACACCGCGGTCACGGAGGCCGGCGAGTTCACCCGAGGTGAGATAGCTGCGCTTCAGGTTGTCGAGCCACGGGCTCTGTCCGTGGTCGTCGGAAAGTGAGTGGAGGCGGTTCATGGATGGATCCTCTGGGTTCGGCGGCGGTGTTCGGCGGCTGGTGTTCGGCGGCTCGGTTCGTTCAGTCGGTCAGGACGGAGATCAGTTCGTTCGCCCGGGCGACGACGTGATCGACGTTCAGCCCGAGCTTCTCCATCACGACGTTGCCCGGAGCGCTCGCCCCGAAACGTTCGATGCTGACGGCGTCGTCGGCGTACTTGTGCCATCCGAGCGCCACACCGGCCTCGACGGCGAGGGTCGGGACGCCGATCGGCAGCACCTCGTCGACGTAATCGGGGTCCTGTTCGTCGAAGCGGTCCCACGACGGCATGCTCACGACCAGGGCCGAGGCGCCGGCCTCCGCCAGGCGCTCGGCTGCCTCGACGCAGAGGGCGACCTCGCTGCCGGAGGCGACGAGGACGATGTCGGGATCGGCAGCGGCCCGGACGACACCGGCGCCCCGCTCGACCGCGGAACCGTCGGTGACCACCTCGATGTTCTGGCGGCTGAGCACGAGCGCGGTCGGGCCGTCGTGTCGGACCGTGTCGATCCACGCGGCGATCGTCTCGTTCGCGTCGGCGGGACGGATCACGTGAAGGTGAGGGATGGCGCGCAGCGTCGCCAGGTGCTCGACCGGCTGATGGGTCGGGCCGTCCTCGCCCACACCGACGGAGTCGTGGGTGAACACGAACACCGCCTTGGCGTGCGACAGCGAGGCGAGGCGAACGGGCGGGCGCATGTAGTCGAGGAACACGAAGAACGTGCCGCCCACCGGGATCACACCGCCGTGCAGCGCCATGCCGACCAGTGCCGAACCCATGCCGTGCTCGCGGACGCCGTAGGCGATCTGGCGGCCGCCGGGTGCGTCGGGTGCGTTGGTGGTCTCGCCGTCGAGCTTGGTGCCGGTGTTGCCCGTGAGGTCCGCGGCGCCCGACACGAGACCGGGCAGCTTGTCGAGCGTCGCGTTGAACGCGGCGTTGATCGCCTTGCGCGTGGCGACGCTCTCACCCTGTTCGTAGGTGGGCAGGTCGGCGTCCCAGCCCGGAAGGCCGGTGCGATTCCAGCACGCCGTCCACCCCGGTGACTCGATCACGTCGCCGGCTCGGGCCTCCCACGCAGTGCGGGCCGCCGTGCCGCGCTCGGCGGCGTGACCACGGTAGGCGTCGACGAGTTCGGTCGGCGACCAGAACGGCTCGTCGGGAATGCCCATGACCTGCTTGGTACGGGTGACGTCGCCCTCGTCGAAGGCGAGGCCGTGCGCCTCGTGGTCGTCGGTGTGATCGGGCGACGGGTAGCCGATGTGGGAGCGCAGGACCAGCAGCGACGGCCGGTCGGTCTGTTTGGCGGCGACGAGTGCCGCTTCGAGTGCGTCGATGTCGTCGGCGATCTCGCCCAGCTCGACGACGTCCCATCCGTAGGCGCGGAAGCGGGCCGGGGTGTCGTCGGAGAAGGCGAGTTCGGTCTCGCCGTCGATCGTGATGTGATTGTCGTCGTAGATGCAGACGAGCTTGCCGAGTTGCAGGTGTCCGGCGAGCGAAGCGGCCTCGTGCGACACCCCCTCCATCAGGCAGCCGTCGCCGGCGATGACGAAGGTGTGGTGGTCGACGGCGTCGCTGCCGAACTTGTTCGCGAGGATCCGCTCGGCGAGGGCCATCCCGACCGCGTTGGCGAAACCTTGGCCGAGCGGGCCGGTGGTCACCTCGACACCATCGGTGTGGCCGGCTTCGGGGTGGCCCGGTGTCCTCGACTCGAACTGGCGGAACGCCTTGATGTCGTCGAGTTGCAGGCCGGTGCCGCTCAGGTACAGCATCGAGTACTGGAGGATCGAGGCGTGGCCCGCCGACAGGACGAAGCGATCGCGGTCGGCCCAGAACGGATCCGACGGGTCGAACTTCATGACCCGGCTGTACAAGACGTGGGCGAGCGGTGCCAACGCCATCGCGGTGCCCTGATGGCCGCTGTTGGCGGCGAGCGGGGCATCCATGGCGAAGCCACGGATCAGATTGACGGCGTCACGGTCGAGGTCGGGGGTGAGAGACATCACCTTCGACACTACTGGCCGACACGTCTGGCCATGGAGGTCTCTCCGGGCCGACTCGTCAGGGGCAATACGGACGACGGGTTCAGGTGGCCGGAGGGAGCAGCGTGAACGGCACCACGTGCCACGGACCGTGGTCGACGCGGCAGTGGGCGAAGATCTGTCGGTAGTCGGTGAACTCGAGTTCGCCGCGTACGAGCCGGTAGGTGAACTTGCCCGGTTCGACGCTGAACGGGCTCACGTTGCGGGCCAGGTGGTCGCCGGCGCCGTCGCGTTCGGGGTCGTCCAGATCGGGTCGGAACACCACCTCGAACACGCCCTGACCCGACTCGCCCTCCGGACAGAAGATCAACGCGACGAGGTGGGGCGAGATCGTCAGCGGCGCCGGTTCGGGAGCCGCCATCGAGAACATCGCGCCGGTGAGGTCGAGCCGGGTCGACGGTCCGGGGGCCTGACGCATCTCGAAGTTCTCGACGAAGAGGGCCGACACGATCTGCATGGCGTCGAGGGTACCGGTGACCCGGGCAGCCTGCGAAGATGGCGGCGTGGAGGCGGACGCGCATCGTTGGAACGAGCGGTACCGAGGGCGGATGACGGGCGACCCCGCCATGCCGAAAGGGCTCGGCGGGGTCCGGCTCGAACGCGGCCGATGTCTCGACGTGGCGTGCGGTCTGGGGGAGCAGTCGTTGTGGGCGGCGCAGAACGGTTTCCGGGTGATCGCGATCGACGGTTCCGAGGTCGCGATCACGGCACTGAACTCGGCCGCGGTTCGCCTCGGGGTCCGCGACCGGATCGAGACCCGTGTCGTCGATCTGGACGAGGGACTGCCCAGCGACGTCGGCAGCAGCTGCGCGCTGGTCGTCTGCGAGCGGTTCCGCGATCCGAACCTGTACGAGCACCTGGTCTACATGCTCGAGCCGGGTGGTGTGCTCGTCATCACCGTGTTGTCGCAGGTCGGTCTCGACGGTGAGGCCGGCCCGCACCACGCCCCACCGGGCGAGCTGGTCGACGCCTTCCGTGAGTACGACGTGGTGATCGAACGCCACGTCGAACTCGACGGTGAGGCAACACTCGTGGCCCGAGCCCGCTAGTCGGGCGGGCCGTTCACGCCGGCAGGCCGTCGCTCACAGGTCGGCGAACTGGAACCGGACACGACGGTTGTGGCGGCCCTTGTTCTCGACCTTGGTGATGGCGATCGGGCGTGACTGACCGGTGTTGGTGAGATGGGTGCCGCCGCAGGCCTGTCGGTCGACACCTTCGATGTCGATCACGCGGAACGTACCGTCGTCGGTCGGCGGCGGGGCGACCGACTTGCTGCGCATCAAGCCGCTCTCGGGCGTCGCATCGGCGACCGGGACGTAGATCGAGCTGACGGTCACGCCGCGGGCGATGACGTCGTTGATCGGATCGGTCAGGGCGCGTAGTCGGTCGTTGTCGACCTCCGGGAGGTCGAAGTCCATCCGACCCTTGCCGTCGCCGGTGATCTGAGCGCCGGTGACCAGCGCTCCGGCGAACTCGTCGAAGACGAACGCGTTGAGGACGTGGCTCATCGTGTGGAGCGACGCGACGCCGAGTCGGTGGTCGGCGTCGACCCTGACCCGCACGGTGCCGTTCGGCTCGGCGGCGGCGTCGTCGAGAACGTGCCACCACGTGTCGCCGTCGAGTTCGATGTGGGTGACGTTCGCCCGGCCACCCGACCATTCGATCGTGCCGATGTCGCTCACCTGGCCACCGCCGCCGGGATGGAACGCCGAGCGGCTCAGCGCCACGGCGCCGGGACGTACCGCCGTCACCGCGGCGTCGTGCTCGTACAGGTCGGGTTCGGCGTGGCACAGGTAGATCGCCATGCCGGGAGTTTGTCACCGACCGGCGCGAACGGTGAACACGACCCGGTACGAGCCGGCGATCGGCACGTCACCGAACACCCGTGAGTCGATCGCTCCGGCGTCGGGGTTGTCGGAGACCGCCTCGAAGCGGTCGCCGCGGACGTGATCGACCCGCTTGACGAGCCAGAAGCCGGGTCGGAGCGGGTGCTCGAACACTCGGATCTCGCCGCGTCGGGCCCGTCTCGACCGGACGGCGAGCACACCGTCACCGGCGTGCAGGCTCGGCTCCATCGAGGCCTCCACGACCTGGAAGCGGCGGATGGGCCACGACCGACCGGGTTTCCCACTCGCCACGTTTGTGAGTGTAGGTTGCGTGGTAACCGTCCCCTCGATGAAGGAGAAACCGATGCTCAGCCGTCTGTTCGCCAATGCGACCGAGGCCCACGCTCACTGCGACCTCTACTGCGGTGTCTACGACCCGGCGCAAGCCAAGATCGAGGCCCTGTCGTGCCTGAAGACGATCCAGAAGTACCACGACTCCGATGACGAGCACTTCAAGACGCGCGCCATCCTGATCAAGGAGCAGCGCGCCGAAGAGGTCAAGCATCATCTGATGGTGCTCTGGGCCGACTTCTTCACGCCCGATCATTTCGCCCAGTTCCCGAACCTGCACCAGATGTTCTGGGACGCCATCCACGGCGCCGGTGACGTCAAGAAGAGCCTCGACGCCGCCCCGGCCGAGAAGCTGCTCGAGCAGATCGACGCCATCGCCGACGTCTTCTGGCAGACCGAGAAGGCCAAGGGCATGGGCGTCTACCCGCCCAGCTGATCAGCCCGACAACAACCTGAACGACCGACCGACGGGGTCGCTCCGCCACCCGGTGGACGGCCCCGTCGCCGCGCCCGCGGACCTGCCGCGTCGCGCGTCCGCGGACGCGCGAGATTCACGATCGTGCACGCGCTGCAATGATCCAATGAGGAAAGGGCTACCCGCCGGCCGATGCCTGCCCCCGAACTAGGCTGGGGCGTCGGTGCGGGTTTGAATGCGCCCCAGCCTAGTTCGGGGGTGTGACGGGGTTTCTCGAAGAAGAAGAGCCCGGCAAGAGTCGGCCTGCGTCGTGCCACCAACGACAGAAGCCCTCGCCGATCCGCTCGATATGTGAGGATCACGAGCGGGTCGAGCGGCCTGTGCGGGCACGCGATATGCGTGCCCACCAACGGCACTTCGGGGGCACGTTTACACGGGTGATCGGCTGCACGTTAAGTGACGGTCGGCCGTGATCAGAATGAATGCCGGCTGTGCGCGCAAAGGACTGGAGCGGTCTGCGATGTTCTGAGCGGCTGTCAGTCTTGTGAAGGGTTGTGGCGCGTAGCCGGCTGGGGACCTGACCGGGGACCTTGTAGCGCAGAACGGTCACTCGTTGCTCTCTGTAGTTGAGAGGATCAGAGGCCCGTGACTGATGAGATGACGTTTGACGAGTTCGTAGCTGCCGCCACGCCGCGCCTACACCGAGCGCTGATCGGCTCCGTTGGCGTCGATCGGCTTGATGACGCCGTGGCCGAAGCGGTCGCGTGGGCCTTCGAGCACCAAGCGGAGATCTCGGCGATGAACAACCCAGTGGGCTACATGTACCGGGTCGGGGTGTCCAAGGTGAGGCGACGACGTCGCCTGCGGTTGTTCCGCGATGTCCCGGTCACGATTCCCGACGTCGAGCCAGGCTTGGTCGGCGCCATGTTGAGTCTGCCCGAGTCGCAGCGAACGGCAGTATGGCTCGCCCACGGCTGTCACTGGACGCACGCCGAAATCGCCGAGGTCATGGACCTTGCCCCATCGACCGTCGCAACACACGTCAGCCGCGGGATGCACAGCCTGCGCAAAGCACTTGGAGTTATCAATGCTCACGCTTGAAGAACAAATCGAACGAGTCGCTGACATCGCGACAGCCGAAGCCGCCGCGAGGTCGCGAGCACACGATCGCGGCATGCGTCCACGACGCGTGCCGGGAGCTCACAGTCTCGTCAGCGTGGCTGCCGCCGTCCTCGTGGTGGGGCTGGTCGGTGGGCTTGTGTGGATCGTCTTGGGACGTACAGAACCTCCAGCAGTGACGAGTCCGCCCGCAATCCCGCAACGCCAATCCGGTCCGACGCTGCCGCTCAACGAATCGACCCTGGACGCCGACCCTGACCGCTCCACGGAAGCCACCATGCCCACCTCGACGCATGCAGAAGGCGACGTAGGAGTTGCCAGCGCTCCAGACGAGGGCGGGCACTCCCTCGAACCCCTGTTGCCCTACGAACTCTTCCAGTACTCACCGGAAGACGAACACAACCTGATCAAGACGTACTACGCCAGGTTGAACCGATGCCTCGTCGACGCAGGCGATGACCCGGTCGACCCTGCGATCGACTCCGCAGCTCTCATCCGCTCCGAGCGATTGGCTCTGCGCCAACTTCAGACCGACCCATCGAGCGCCGTCTCGATCCCCGAGAGAGCAATGCTTGGCGTCGCTGACGGCACAGCAGAACAGCGTCGATGCTCTGATGCTGCATACGACTCGCTGCGTACCGCTTCTGGACGTGCGTTTGACGAGGACCCAATCGAGGCGGTTGAGGCCGCCGTTGAGATCTCGGCGCGAGTCGCCAACGGACTCGAGCCGCACCAAGCGGACTGGAGCAACTGCATGCGGGACGCCGGATTTCCCGACGCACGCATGAGCAGTTGGACGAACGCGGCGCCGGCGTGGACCGCCGCCGACGAACATTGCCGCGCAACGTCGGGCTACAACGAGCGCAAAGTGGAGCTGCTAGCGAGCAACACCAAGCAATGGGCGATCGAGAACGCTGAGCTCATCGAGGTGTTGCTCAGCGAGATGGACCTCGTGGTACAGCAGGCAGAGACTCTTCCGTAAGGCTGGGTCACGAAGGCCGTGACGACCGTGCGATCCATGAGCACTGCGATCACCGGCATACCGACCAACATGCCGGTTGAGGGCGGGCCGTGAGCCATGGCGTCGGGCGCCGATCTGCTCGAAGTCTGCTGGAGCCAATCCGACGTCCTTCGACACGACGTCCTTCGTCGTACTGGCTACAGCAAACCGACAGGCCGCTCAGAACGTCGCGACGATCGCCAGCCCGAACCCGCTCGTGAACGGCACGTACGCAGGCGGCGAGGTGTCCCATATCGTGCGTCCCCGAATCGCACCGCGAGCATCACCTACCCCCGGCTGAAGGTCGTGCATTGGGGCGGTTCCGGCTACAGCTGCACGTCGATGTGGTGTCCGCCTGGAGTTGTGATTGTTAGCCGGATCGCCCCGGGCGGCACCGCCGTGCCAAACCGAACCTCAACGTCTGAGCAGAATCCATCTCCACCGCGACCGGCCGAGACCTGCTGGTAGTCCGTTCCGACGTCATCCACCAGCGACCATTGTTGGAACTAGGTGCCTGCTTGGCGCACCCCGTCGGACTCGCTCGGCCAGCCCTCGTTGTAACCAACCGACCCGCTGCGCGTGACACTGCCGCGCACGACCGTTCGCCACGGCCACAACTCGACGTGGCTCACGATAGTGACCTCTCCATCGGCGAATCCCTCGAATCCGCAGGCGACGACTCGGGGCGGACGAAAGAACGCCGCAACGAGGTCGGCATGCAACGCGTTCGCATCAGACGGTTCCACGGCGCAATGGTGGCCCATCGGAGGATTGGCCGCAACGTGTCGCACTGCCCTCAAACGCCGGGATGTGGCGCTGCCAGGCGACGCGTTCGTTCGGCACGTCGGGGCGGGCCCACACGTTCGTCGGAGCGGCGCCGCGCCTGTCTTGGGGGTCTGTCAGGCCCGCTTTGTGGCGCGATCACCGACGGTGGTCGGCATGCTTGCGAGGTTCGGATGGCGAACTCGGTTACTCGGGTTGGAGGAGTTCGGGGTCGGTGCACTCCAGCTCGCGGAGGATGAGGTTGAGGTTCTCGAGTAGGTCTTCGATGTCGCTGTCCGCCGACGTTGGGTGCGCGCTGAGTTCGATGGTTGGACCAGAGCACCATGCCCAAGCTGCTACACGATCATCTCGACGGATGAGGTGGACGCCGGGCGCGCCGTTGAGGTCGGATTCGAATCCGATGTACTCACCGAGGATCTCGGGCAACTGGTGCGAGGCAATGACGTGGAAGTCGTCACCCGAGTCGACGTTCGTGATCGTATAGGACTCGCTGCGTGGATCGATCTCGTCAGCTTCGCTGACTTCGAAGCCGGCCTGCTCGATGGCCGAGCGGATGCGTGCTGATGCTTTGGGGAAGGCCACGACATCGGCTTCGTAGTAGGCGTCTTCGGTCGCGGTTCGGCGGGTGAGGAGTTCGGACCACACGTCGGACGGTGCGTTCGTCACGTCATCAACGCTCGGGCGGCCAGGTTCGTCGGGTCCGTCGATGGTGATCACCATGCCGTCACGTTCGGCGACCTCGATCGGGACCGGTCGGTCGAGAATCCACACCGCTTCCAAGATCGGGTCGGCGTCGAAGGAGTCGATCCGGTACAGCCAGGACGGCTCGGTCGGGGTGCGGCATTCCGAGCGGCCACCGCCGTACGAGCGCAGGTCGCGGTTGTCGCCCTCGTACAGCAGCTCGAACCCGTCCGGTCCGACCTCGGGGTCGTAGTCGAACCCGGTCGCGGCACGATCGCCGGTGCGTGGCTCGGTTGCTGCAATGACCTGCTCCAGCGCGGCGTCGTTGAGTCCTCTCGCCCGGAAGTACGCCTCGGTGCCGTCGGGGAACAGGACGTACGCGTCGCCGTACCCGCTGGGTGACGTGTGACCGTTGGTGATCTTGCCGTCGGGATCGGCGAGCGTGTCGCCGCCGTAGGCCCCGTCGTAACGGTTGAATTCGGTTGTGAAGAACCTCTGCACCAACACGAAGCCGCCCGAGTACCCGGCGGCCGGGTCGCCGATCACCTGCATCGAGCGGGGCGACTCCTGCGACATGGCGAACGGCAGCACCTCCTCGACGAACGACGCCTCGAATGGTCCCCGAGCGACCGTCATCTCACAAATCGACGGGTCGACGAATGGGCGCACGACAGGCGCCGGTTCGGGCTGCGCGGTGGAGGGCGTCGTTGGATCTGTGACGATGTCGACCGTGGTGGGCGGGGCCAGGACCGTTTCGTCAGCCGGTTCGGGTGCCGACGTGGGCACTGCGCCAGTATGCGTGATGGTCGGGACTGCAGGGGTCGTCGGGTCCACCGACGCGGTGGGGGTTTCCGGCTGGTCGGCCGTTGTCGGCGCAATGGCGACGTTGTGGCGCCCAACGAGCCAGCCAAGCGCGAACACCATCGCGACCAGGGCAGCCGCGCAAGTCACCATGACGAACCTGTGAGGTCG
>NZZV01000110.1 GCA_002698945.1 Acidimicrobiaceae bacterium | reverse complement strand
GGGACCGGCATCCAGTCCGGAACCACGTTCAACGTGACGATCACGCTCGAGGTGCCGGCGGACCTGGCGCCCGGGACATACGTCATCGACAACACCGCGGACACGACGGCCACCAACTCGGCGCCGGGCACGTCGACAGCGAGCATCACGGTCGAGGTTCCCGTCGACCTCGCCATCGCCACCACGAAGTCGTGGACCCCGGGGGCCCAGTCGTTCGAGCCGGGTGCTGCGTCGACGATCGCGCTCGGGGCGACGAACACCTCGAACGTGGGAGTCGACACGCTGACGATCCAGGAACCCTCCGTGGCCCCGGAAGGAGCACCTGCGCTCGACGCCGACAACCCCTTCACCATCGTCGACTTCGACGGCTTCGGCGCGGTGACCTTGCCGACGGGTGCCTCCGCCGTGCAGGTCGATGCGTACGTGTTCGAGGGCGTCTCCTCGAGTTGGGGATGGGTCACCGGCACAGCGGGTGCCACCGCCACCCTGCCGGCGGGGGTCGATCCCGCCGACGTCGGCGGCCTCCGGTTCACGTACACCTCGACGGCACCTGACACGATCGCGAGTGGCGCGACCGCCACCGGTGCTCTCGATGTCGTCCAGCGCGCCACCGAACGCGAGACAGGCGAGGACCTGTCGACGTCGACGCACACCATCGACAACGTGGCGGTCGCGACGGCGACCGTCGCCGGCCACGACCCGATCGACGCCGAGGCGGGGGCGACGTACCAGGTCACGCCACCGACGCTCGAGGTCGACGCCATGAAGGACATCACGCCCGGCCGGATCTCGGCGGGTGACTCGGCGGTCGGCGTGATCAGCGCCCGCAACGGCTCCGACGTCGGCGCCGCCGAGCTGCGACTGGCCGACCTCGACTACTTCACCCCCGACATCACGTTCGGCGGTTTCACCTCGCCCCCCGCGTGGCCGTCGGACGCGACCGAGGCAACCGTCGTGTACCACCTGCTCGCCGGCGGTACGCAGGAGGTGACGTTCACCGACGGCGCCAGCCCGGCCGATCCGGCGGCACCGATCTCGGGCTTCGAGATCGTGTTCACCGCGCCCGACGGCGGCATCGACGGCGACGCCGACACCTCGGCCAGCTTCGAGATCGTCACGGTCGAAGGAGCGACGGGGGCCGTCGACGAGTTGACCACCACGAACGAGGTGGTCGCGACGGTGACCGCTCCGAACGGGTTGTCCGGGAGCGACGCCGACAGCGACACGTTGACGCTGGTCGAGCCCGACATCGAGATCACCCTCGACAAGGACATCTTGCCGAACGCTGCCGTTCGCCCGGGTGAGTCCGTCGTCAGTTCGCTCTCGGCGAACCTCGAGACGTCGTCCGACTATGTGAGCGCCACCGAGATCGTCGTCGAGGACGCGTGGAACGGGGACGCCGCCACCTTCTGGGACGGGTTCGAACTCACCGAGATCGCATCGACGCAAGTGCCCGCCGACACGACACTGACGGTCGAGGTCCAGACAGCAGTGGGCACCTGGCTCACGTTGGCCACCCACGCCGACGGCAGCGGACCCTCCATGTTCTCGATGGCCGGTCCGGAGATGGCAGCTGCGCTCGCACCGACAGCGCTCGGCGCCGTGACCGGGATCCGGTTCACGTTCGACAACCCGTCCGGCTTCGCGGCCGACACGACCGTGACGCCGTATGTCGTCGCCGACGCCCGAGGCGACCTCCGAACGGGCGGTGCCACCACTCCCGGACCCGACATCCCCGTCAACTTCGTCAACTCCGCCATCGCCACTGGCGCGGGCACGACCGAAACCGGGACCGTCGTCGACGACGCCGACGGTGACCTCGGCGAGGCCACGATCGTCACCGACGACGGCGTCGGTCCCGTGGGCGTCGACAAGCAGTGGAACCAAGCCACGGTCCCCGCTCAATCGGGTGCCCGCCGTACCACGCCCATCGACTGGCGCGTCACCAGCGGATACGAGTCCGTGACGATCACCGACCCGAACTCGATCGCGGACACGGCCGACACGACGTTCCAGGCGTTCGACCTGCGCGCGCTCGTCCCGGTTGCCGCCAGCTCGACGCCCTACTCCAACGGCTGGTACCTGCGATACGACACCATCACGTCGGTCCGGCTGTACCGATCGGGGAGCTGGGTCACCGTCGACCCCCCTGCCGGTGGGTGGAACGGTCCCGCCGGCGGATTCGTCGGCTACCAACTGAGCCCCGCTGAGCGAGCGGACACGACCGGTGTCGAGCTCACCCTCGTCGAGAACACCCCCGCACGCGAAGCCGCGCAAGCGGCCGGCGCGGCCTATGACCCCTACGCGCCGTTGCCGGGGTCAGGCGTCGGCGCCGGCAGTACGAACCGTCGCTTCGTGCTCGACTGGCAGATCCGCGACCGTACCCGGGTCGGCGACGACTGGGTCACCTCGACCGAGCTGTACAACACGCCGGACGCCGGCATCGTCGACAACGTCGTCGAGTTGGCGGCCACACCGAGCGGTGGTGGCGCACCGGTCAGCAGCATCGACGGCGCGACGATCAGGATCACCGACCCGCCGCCCGGTGTGACGATCGACAAGTCGGTCGTCGCCGCGGATCCGACCTACGTGCCGGCCCCCGGCACCATGGACCCCGGTTCGTTCCCGACGGCGACGTACACACTGACGGCGAACAACAACTCGGTGGCGCGCACGTCGTACGTCCGTGTCACCGATCCGCCGTCGTGCACCGACGCGGCACCGATCGGATCGTGCGCGGGAGATGCCACAGCAGCGGGGGCGACGGCCGATCCGTTCGCCGCCTCGATCGACTGGCTCAACCCGACGGCGAGCTCGGCCAACCCGTTCGATCGCTACGACCTGACGTCGGTCGCGATCGGTTCGTCGCTCCCAGTCGAGGTCGACCTCGACGCGACCGTCGTGTGGTTGCTGCGCTACGACTCGGCGACGGAGACGTTCTCGTCGACGGCGACGACAGCGTCCGCCGCCAACTCGCTCGATGCGACGGCGCTCGCCGACGTCGTCGGCGTCAGCGTCACGTACCAGGCTTCCGATCCCGCGGCGGACGGCGGCAGCATCACCGCCGACAACGACCTCACCGTTACGATGGGGTTGCAGCTGCGCACGACGGTGCGGAGCTCGGGCGAGCCGCAGGAGTTGCTCGCCGGCGAGACGGCGGACGTGACGAACCGTGCCGTCGCCCAGTCGTACGACCCCATCCTCAGTGGCGGCGTTGTCGCAGCGGACCTCGCCGACGTCCACCACGAGCTCACCGGCGGTGTGCTGAACGTCGCTCCCAGCAAGTCGGTCTCCCCGACAACGCTCGCCGAACCCGATCGCGACCTCCCGGTCTCCGTCGAGCTCGGCGCCGATCAGGGCGCTGACCCACGCTCGACGCTGTCGCCCACCGAGGTGTGGCTGCGCGACGACATCGTGTCGTCGCCCGACTTCTGGAACCACTTCGACGTCACCGGCCTCGGCACGATCGACGGTCCGAACGGTGCCGACGAGGTCACGGTGTCGGTGCGCGGACCCTACGGTCCAGGCGGCGCAACGACCTGGATCGATGACGGACCGACCCCCATCGCTGCGGCTGCGATCCCGGCGGCGGCAGCGGCCGACATGAGCCAGATCGACGGCATCGAGTTCCGCTTCACACGCTCGGACGGTGCCTTCTTTTCCACGACGCTTCCTGCCCCGAACTGGTCCGCTTCGGTCGTCTTCACGGCACGGCTTCGCGAGACGTACCGTGCCGGCGACGAGCAGATCACATTCGATGGTGACGTCGAAGTCGACAACACCGTCACCGTGCAGAGTTTGCGCCCCACCGAGTCGACCGACGAGCGCCAGGCGATCGCCGCGCTCGAACTCACACCGGGTACCCACGAGCTGTCGGTCGGCAAGCTCACCAACAACGGCAACCGGTTCGGGACGATCGGCTCCCTCGTCCCGTTCGACCTCACCTTCGAGAACACCGGAACCGGCTACTTGACGATCGACGAGTTGCGCGACACGTTGCCGTCGACGTTGCTGTACCTCGGAGATCCGGCACCGGTCACCTCACCCGACCCCGATGGTCTGCTGCCGGCCGAGGTCACCGTCACACAAGTCGGCCAGGACGTCATCTTCACCTGGCCGACGGATGATCGGGTGATGGCTCCCGACGAGGTCTATGAGATCAGGATCTGGCTCGAGCTGCAGCCGACCGGAAGCGGCGAACAGGCGCTCAACACGATGACCGTGCAGACGCAGCAGACGCTCGGGCGATGCGGCCACGTCGGTGCCGGCGACGTCACCGACGCCTGGGACGACGATCCCACCACCTGTGCGACCACCGACTACGTCACACCGGCGACCGGCGCCAACCTCTTCGCCGTCAAAGGTGTACGCGGTGCCGTCGATGGCGCATTCGTCCCCAGCAACCCGGCAGCTGTCTGCGCTCCGACGCTGACGGCCGACAGCGGGAGCTACTACCGGACACCATGTGTGGCCAACAGCGTCGTCGGCGGTACCGACGACTGGGCGCTGCGGGCGATGAATGCCGGCACCGTCGCCGTCTCGGAGATGACGGTCTTCGACCAGTTGCCCGTCCGCGACGACGCGTTCCTCGTGTCGGGCGCCGGCAGGAATTCCGAGTACCGCCCGCGCCTCGTCGGCGGCAGCCTCCAGATCGACGCACCTCCCGGAACGACGCATCTCGTCGAGGTCACGACCAGCGGCGGAGTGTGCATCGACACCTGGAGCACCCTCACGACACAGGAGCCGTGCGAGCAGAACGGGGAGCTGTGGACCACGGCGGACGGGGCGACCGACTGGGACGCGGTCAGCGGACTGCGGATCACGTTCGACTTCTCGGACACCGCCGGCGGTGTCCTGGCCAGCGGCCAGGCGATCGACATCGCGTACTCGACCGTCAACGCCGTCGAGACCGACGACGACCCCAGCGGTACGTCGGCCGTCGTCCCCGCCGACGACGAGTACGCCTGGAACCAGTTCGGCGTCAAGTACCGCAACGAGGGGAGCGACACGTACAGCAAGATCGCCCCCAATGCCGTCGGTGTGCACCTCATGACCGGCCCGATCCGTGTGGACAAGCAGATCAGCGGCGAGGGCGCTCCCTATGCGCCGGGCGCGTTCGATGTCGACGTCGACTGTTCGGTCGATGACACGCCCCTCGACCTCGGGTCGTCCGCCGTCCTGACGCTCGACTCGACCAACGGACGATCCGCCCGCATCGACGGGATTCCCGTCGGGGCCGTGTGCACGATCGCCGAGCAGGGCGACCTCGGAACCTACGGTGAGTCGGGCCGCGCCGTGGCCGTGAGCGAGCTGCTCGTCGCCACACCCGCGGAGCCCGAGGACGATGTGCCCGGCGCTCAGATCACCACGATCGTGAACGACTATGCGATGACCGGGCTGTCGGTCGCCAAGCGCGTCGACACCGACTCCGTCGGCGCCGAGCTGGGTCCGTTCGACTTCACCCTCACGTGCGTGACCTTGCTCGGCGAGGAAGTCGACTTCGCAGGAGCCGGCACCGAACTCGCCTTCACCCTCGGCGGTGGGGCGACGTGGGAGGCGCCCGAGGACTCGATCCCGGTCGGTGCGACCTGCACCCTCACCGAGACCGACCGGTCGTCCGCCGATGGCACCACGATCACCGGCATGGGCGTCGTCGATCACGGCGACGGCGTCGCCACGATCGACGTCGGCGAAGAGCCTGGCGACGTCACCGTCGCCAACCACTTCGGCGCCGGTGAACTCGTCGTCGAGAAGGTCGTCGAAGGTGAGGGTGCCGAACGATACGGCGCAGGCACCTTCGGTTTCACGGCAACCTGCACCTACGCCGATCAGACGCTGCTCGATGCCGACTTCGAGCTCGGCGCCACCGAGCGGCGGGTGTTCGGCCCCTTCCCCGTCGGTACCGATTGCGTCATCGTCGAGACCGCTGACGGTGGAGCGACCACGTCGGAACTCACCCCGTCGTCCGGTCGCGTGACGATCACTGCCGACGAGGCGACCGTCGTGACGGCGATGAACACGTTCGACGTCACCTCGCTCGACGTGACCAAGATCGTCGCGGGCGCAGTGCCGACGGGGCCGATCTCGTTCACCGTGACACTCGAGTGCGCCGTCGAGCGAGACGGTGTGACGGAACCGGTGTCGATCCCGGGTGGGCCGACGCGCCGACTCGAGACATCGAACCAACTCACGGCGACCTACGACGACCTGCCGACCGGTGCGGTGTGCACCATCACCGAGACCGACCGAGGTGGTGCGGAGTCGACGTCGATCGAGATCGCCGGCGCCCAGAGTGACTCGGCGACCGCCGATCTGGTCACACCGGCGACCGGCGACGCACCCGCCGTCGACGTCCGCATCGTGAACGACTTCGGCGCCGATGTCTCGCCCCCCACTCCCGACCCGACCCCCGGGCCCGGCGGACTTCCCGCTACCGGCGCCGACGTCGTCGAGTTGCTGTTCGGTGCCCTCCTCGTCGTCATCGCCGGGCTCGTGCTCGTGATGATGGACGGCCGCCTTTCGGCCCTGAGGTCGGGACAGCTTCGGCGGCCGCGACGTTGATCCGCCGGGCGGGGCACGCCGCGAACCGAGGATGTCAGGAACTCGAACGACCGGCCGCTCGTCGCCGGGCGGCCGTTCGTTCGAGGACCGAATGTAGGGTGGCCGCGTGGAGGAGTTCGACGACTCGGGTCTGCCGGAGACGATGACAGAGCCCGACGGCCCGAGTCATCCCGCCCTTGCTGCCACCCTGCTCATGGTCGGCGTCGCCTTGCTGGTCGTCGCTCTCGCCGTTGCGGAGACGTTGACGTGAGCGATCACGACCTCGGCGGTGACAACGCCTGCTGGGCGCACCGGCTGGACGAGGTCGATCCGCTTCCGGGCAGCGGCGTGGTGTGGAGCCTGCCGCACGATGGCGACCTCGACGGCAATTTCGTTCACCTTCGTGCCGGGTCGCAGATCGACGAGCACGTGAACGCCGATCTCGACGTCTTGGTGGTCGTCTGGAGCGGCCGTGGCGCACTACTCGTGGACGGCGCCGAGACGGAGCTCGGGCGTGGGGTGATGACCGTGGTGCCGAAGGGCGCTGCGAGATCGATCCGGGCCATCGACGACCTCCGCTACCTCAGCATCCATCGCCGACGGGACGCCTTCGGCCTCGGTCGACGCTGACCCGCGGCCGGGTGCGGACGGACATCGCCCGATGCCCGCTGTTCCGGTCGGCGCGCTTACCGTACGAACATGCGCGCACTGTTCGACGACGAGCACGAGGCCTTCCGCGAGAGCTTCACGACGTGGATCGACGCCGAGGTCGTCCCCGAGTACATGGAGTGGGAGGAGGCCGGCATCGCGCCGAGGTCGATGTACACCTCCGCCGGCAAGTACGGCTTCCTCGGGATGCAGATTCCCGAGCAGTACGGGGGCGGTGGGTCGGACGACTTCCGTTTCAACCAGGTCATCGCCGAGGAGTTCGCTGCGAAAGGCATCGGCGGCGCGGGCCTGGGGTTGACGCTCCACAACGACATCACCACGCCGTACTTCATCGAGTTCACCAACGACGAGCAGCGGCAGCGATGGCTGCCCGGCATCGCGAGTGGCGACCTGATCACGGCGATCGCCATGACCGAACCGGGCACCGGTTCCGACCTCGCCGGCGTGGCGACCACGGCGGTGCGCGACGGCGACGAGTACGTCGTCAACGGGTCGAAGACGTTCATCACCAACGGCATCAACGCCGACGTGGTGATCGTCGCCGCGAAGACCGACCCGACCCAGCGTCATGCCGGCATGTCACTGCTCGTCGTGGAGCGCGGCATGGACGGATTCGAACGCGGCCGCAATCTCGACAAGATCGGCATGCACAGCAACGACACGGCCGAGCTGTTCTTCACCGATGTGCGCGTGCCCGCGGCCAACCTGCTCGGCGAGGAGGGCGGCGGATTCCGCTACCTCACGAACAACCTGGCCCAGGAGCGGCTCTCGATCGCGATCACCGGCATCGCCGCCGCCCGTGCGGCGCTCGGTTGGGCCCTCGACTACGTGCAGGAGCGGCAGGCGTTCGGGGCGCGCATCGCCGACTTCCAGAACACCAAGTTCGTGCTCGCCGAGGTGGCGACCGAGATCGACATCGTGCAGGCGTTCGTCGATCAATGTGTGCTCGCGCACAACCGTCGGGAGTTGTCGGCCGCCGACGCCGCCAAGGCGAAGTACTGGTGCACCGATCTGCAAAAGCGCGCCGCCGACCGTTGCCTCCAGCTGTTCGGTGGCTACGGGTACATGACCGAGTACCCGATCGCCCGCGCCTACGCGGATGCCCGGGTCACGAGCATCTACGGTGGCACCAACGAGGTGATGAAGACCATCATCGCCAAGTCCCTGGGTCTCTAGGACCAGAAGGGGTCAGGTGGGGATGGTGCGCAAGCCGGAGGTGGGCCAGCGATCAATGGCCAGAAGGTGCCAGACCCCTTGTGGCACAACGGGGTCAGGTGGGGATGGTGCGCTTGGTCTGTTGTTTCTCGCGTTTGGCCTCGCGCTTCTCCTTGAGGGTCTTGCCGGCCTTCTTGCCGGCGGGGCGTTGCGGTGACTTGTCGGGCATGGTGCTTCCTGTCTCGTCGATGACGATTCGTGCACCGGTGTCGGGACGACCCGGCGCTCGCGGTTGCGGCGAGTGTCCGAGAGCTCCGGGAGCGCGCGGCGTCGGCGTTCGAACTGGCGTGGTATCCAGGGACATGCCGACTCCTCAACCGTGACTCAGGTCGAGGCGTCGAGCCTGTACGGGGCGACAGCGCTACCGGCCGTCCTGCCCAAACGAGGCGACTCGATCCAAGAACCGAACCCTACCGCGTTCGCGATCGGCGTGCGGGTGCCTGCATCCCGCTCGCTTCGCTCGGGCAGGGGTACGGTGGCGATGCTCGTGTCCACCGATTGCGAGTTCGACCGACCCGGGGGTTCTCATGTGTGTGCTTCGGACGACACGGTGCGAATCGGTCGACCTGGCCCCGGATGCGCGGCGCGTGATCGCCAAACCGTTCCTGCCACGTGACGAGATCTACCCCGACGGGTCGTCGCGGATGGAGGTCGTGCTCCAGCGCATCCTCGCGATGCCCGAGTCCGATGTCATCACGAGCCTGGCTGCCGCCGGTGACGACTTCGCCGATCGGCATCGCGACCTCGACGCGACGCTCGAACGCAATTTCGAGATCGTCGCAGCGCGGTTCGACCGCGACGACCTGGTCTCGCAACCGATGTCGACCGATCGGCGACGGTTGGTCGGGGCGTACTTCACGCACGAGTACTCGATCGAGGCCGCCGCACTCGCCAACCCGTCGATCGTCGCGGCACCCGACCAATCGGGACTCGGGCCGGGCGAGGTCAGATTCGTCATGAGTCTCCGCGGTATCGGCGAGGGTCACATCTCGTCGATCGAGTTCCGGTCGGGCGTCGTTGCGGCGAACGGTGACGTGCGAATCGACGCGGTCAGCCCGTTCGCGACCACCGGCGACCGAACCCCGCACGCCTACGACAAGGGGTTCTTCACGACTCGGCTCGACGACTTGTCGCTGCTGAACGAGGTCGAGCAGCGGGTGCTCGCCCGGCTGGAGGAACGTTTCACCTCAGCCGATCTCGAGGAGGCGATGACCGCGGTGCACGCGGACGACGCGCAACGAGCGGTCTCGGGGGAGGCCACGAAGGTGTTCCACTGGCTGATGTCGTCCAACTATCGCACCTCGTTCCCGGCGTCGATCGAGCTGTCGGAGCGGGTCCTCTATCCGAGCAGCCCGACGGAGAGCCACGGGATGGAGGATGCCCGGTTCGTGCGTTTCGTCGACGACGACGGCACGGTGACCTACTACGCGACCTACACCGCCTTCGACGGGCACCAGATCACCCCGCAGCTGCTCGAGACGACCGACTTCGCCGCCTTCCGGATCTCGACGCTCAGCGGCCGCACGGCGCACAACAAGGGGATGGCGATCTTTCCTCGGCGTATCGACGGTCGATTCGTCGCCCTGAGCCGACATGACAACGTGAACAACTACGTCATGACATCGCACGACGTGCGGGTGTGGCGCGAGTCGACCCGAATCCAGGAGCCGGAGCGTCCGTGGGAGCTGATGCAGCTCGGGAACTGCGGATCACCGCTCGAGACCGAAGCCGGCTGGCTGGTCATCACCCACGGCGTCGGCCCGTTCCGCCGCTATCACCTCGGAGCACTCCTCCTCGACCTCGAGGATCCGAGCCGCGTCATCGGCCATTTGAAGGAGCCGTTGCTCGACCCGGCCGACGACGAGCGCGACGGCTACGTCCCCAACGTCGTCTACTCGTGTGGGGCGATGATCCACGGCGACCGGGTCATGCTCCCGTACGGCTACTCGGACATCGGAACCCGCATGGTCACGGTCGGACTCAGCGAGCTGCTCGACTCGTTGACCAGACCGGGCCGGTGACCGAACCGCGGCCGCCGATCGGCTCCGGTCGGGGAGCATGCTGCATCGTCGCGATCAAGGCGAGCGTCGACTCGGCCCCCTGGTTGAGATTGGGACCGTCCGGCGTCAGTCCGTCATATCCGCCGCTCGTCGCCGAGTCCCACATCACCGCACCGACGTCGTTCGCGCCGGCGAACCACCCGATCGCCAGATCGACGCCACGCCGCCAGGCGTCGTCGCCGGTCACCGCGTGCGCGCGGGCGCAGGCGTCGGCGATCGCAGCGACCTCGATCGGCTGCTGATCGAACCGTGGGGCGGTGGCGTCGCGATCCGAACCACCCGCCGGCGTCGGGGAGAGATGCCCGTCGTGCGTCTCACGATCGAGCAGCCAGCCCAACAGCGAGAGTCCGTCGTCGACGACGTCGGGTCGATCGAGGACGTGGCCTGCGGCGATCAGCGCCTCGGGGAGCGCGGCGTTGGCGTACGACAGCCGCGTTTCGGGCCATGGCCACCGCGGGTCGGTGCCGGGTCGGCCGATCGTGGTGATCGCGTCGGCGAGGAGCGACCGGGCCCGCAGGTGACGATGGTCGTACGCGGCGACTTCCGCGGCCCCGAGTGCTGCGAACGCCATCGACCGTCGATGGACCGACCGGTGCTTCACGCCGTGGTCGAAGTACGACATGGCGCTGGAGCGCATCCAGTCCTCGGGAGCGCTCCGGGCGGCGGTGCCGAACGCCCACAGGCTGCGGCCCCAACAGTCGTCGGTCACGTGGCGGCCGTGCCATCGACCGGGCCATCGACCGTTCGCCGAGCGTCGGTTGCGGACGGTGCCGGTCGCGCTCTGCGACGCCGCGAGGAATCGGAACGCCGTCCTGCTCAGTTCGCGTATCGCCTGGCTGTGGTCGGGTTCGCGCACGGCCACGATGAGGAGTCGTGCGGCGTCGTCGGTGCAGTAGCCGTGCTCGCGGCGCGGTTCGGCGTGGTCGGCGTGTTCGAAGATCCCGATCTCGTCGGTCAACGACAGCACGTGCCCGAACGCCGGGAGCGTCACGACGCCACCGAGTGTTCGGCGGTGACCACGCGGTCGCCGAGCGCCGCATATCGGCGCGCCACTGCCGACCAGGACAGCCCAGGCGCCAGCCGTCGTGCCTCGGCCGCCATCGACGCCGCGAGCCCGGGCTGTGTCAGAACTGATCGGATCGCCTGTCCCAGTGCGACGGGATCGCGTTGGGGAACGACGATCCCGGCGCCACTCGCCAACAGCTCGACCGCATGCGGGAAGGCGGTCGACACGACCGGGCGCCCCGCCGCCACCGCATCGACCAAGACGCCGGACGTCACCTGATCGCGGGAGTCGTAGGGGAGCACGACCAGGTCGGCCGACTCGATCAGCTCGTTCAACGATGCGAGATCGCGGTACGTGTCGTCGAACGTCACGTCGATCGGCGACGTGGAGGCGGCGACCCGGTCGACCAGCATGGAGCGGTACGCCTCTCCCTGGCGTTCGCGCACCTTCGGGTGAGTGGCACCCGCGACGACGTACTCGGGCATCGGCCGCACGTCGTCGAGTTCGTCGAGCGCATCGATCGCCCACTCGATCCCTTTGCCGGGCCCGAGCAGACCCCACGTCAACAGGCGGGGTGGAGCGTCGTCGGACCGGCGCCGGGCGCCGGACCCGGCCGACGGCGTCGCGGCGCCGTGCGGGATGACCGACACCTTCGAACGGTCGACGTCGTAGCCGTCGACCAGACGGCTCCGGGCCGTCTCGGTCATGACGACGATCGCGTCGGCTCGGTCGCACACGGCTTCCAGTACCGTCCGCTGGTTGGGTATGGGGCGACTCAGCACGGTGTGCGCGACCACGATGATCGGCACGACGATCTCGGCGAGCAGTGCGACGACGGAGTCCCCGTCGACGCCGTCGTAGAGGCCGTACTCGTGCTGGACGATGACGACATCGTTGGCGTTCAACGCGGCGAGCGCCGCGGCTCCTCGAGCCGATTCGTCCAGCTCGGGGTCGTGCAGCGCGGCCACGACGAGCACGTCCTCGGCCTCCGGTGGTTCCCCGCAGCGCACGACGTTCACGGACGCGCCGGTCTCGATCAGGCCCGCCGCCAACGCAGCGGAGAACGTGGCGATCCCACACGACGTCGGTGGGAACGTCGACAGGATCCCGAAGGACCGGCTCCGGTCCTCGAGCGGGTTCGCAGGCGGGGCCGAAACTGCTGTGTGCACGACAGAACTCCTTGATCGGCTTCGGCCGATGCGACAGGCCTGCGGAGGGCGACAGTACCGAAATGGCCGTCCAGCCCAAGCGGGCGCACGCGTCCCAAGAGATGTACTCGGCACTGTACTGGCGGGGTTCCGGATCCGTCGTCGGTACGCTGCGCTGATCTCCGTCCGCCATCACGGACGCGGCGCCGACCGGCAGCTCCGGATCGCCGTGCTCGCTCCGATCGCCTGGCGCACCCCGCCGCGGCACTATGGCCCGTGGGAGCAGTTCGCGTCGCTCCTCACCGAAGGACTGGTGGCCGCGGGCCACGACGTCACCCTGTTCGCAACGGCCGACTCGATCACCACTGCCGACCTGGTCGCCACCGCCGCAACAGGGTGGTCGGAGGACGCCACGATCGACCCCAAGGTCGCCGAGTGCCTCCACATCGCGTCGGTCTTCGAGCGCGCCGACCGGTTCGACGTCATCCACAACGGGTTCGACTTCTTGCCGCTCACGTACAGCGGACTCGTCGAGACCCCGGTGGTCACCACGATCCACGGGTTCTCGTCGCCTCGCATCGTTCCGGTGTACGAGCGGTACGACGCGACGACCCACTTCGTCGCGATCAGCGACGCGGACCGGCACCCGGCCCTTCACTATGCCGCCACCGTCCACCATGGCATCGATACGTCGGCGTTCGCGGTGCATCCGATGCCCGGCGATCACCTGCTGTTCTTCGGACGGATCCACCCCGACAAGGGCACCGCTGAGGCGATCGCCGTCGCGCAACGAACAGGCCGCCGTCTCGACATCGCCGGCATCGTCCAGGACGAGCGGTACTTCCACGACCACGTGGAACCGCACATCGACGGCCGTCAGGTGCGCTACGTCGGCCCGGTCGACGCCACATCGCGTAGCGAGGTCCTCGGCGGCGCACACGCGCTCCTGCACCTCATCGACTTCGACGAGCCCTTCGGCTACAGCGTTGCGGAGGCCATGGCGTGCGGTACCCCGGTCGTCGCGAACCGGCGCGGTTCGATGCCTGAACTGATCGACGATGGGGTCACCGGGTTCCTCGTGAGCGATCTCGAGGGTGCCGTGGACGCCGTCGGACGCGCCGGTGACCTCGATCGCGATGCGATCCGGGCCACGGCCGTCGATCGGTTCGACGTCGCGACGATGATCGACCGGTATGTCGACGTGTACCGGACGATCCTCGACCACCGCCCGTAGGGCGCACGCGATGACCAGCCGGATCGACAGCGCCGGCTCCTGGCAGGCGAGCTACAGGTGGGCCGCTACCCGCTGGCCAGACGGTGCCGGAACTCGCCCTGACCCCTTCTGGCGCTTACGCAGGGACTCGAGCTCGTTCGAAGTGGAGGGCGTCGTCGGCGATGGGTGACTCGACGATGAGGCCGATGTCGCCGCCGTAGTCCTGCAGCGCGACCCACGGGGCGCGGTCGCCCTGCTTCGGCAGCATCGGGATCATCCGCTGGATGTAGCCGGCCGAGAAGTCGTCGATCCACGGCCGCACCGGCATGTCCTGGTCCTGCGGACGCAGTCGGGGCACCACGGTGTCGGTGTTCGTCGCCCGCATGTAGTTGAGGACCCTGCAGACCCACCCGCACACGATGTCGGCTCGCAGGGTCCACGATGCGTTCACGTAGCCGAACGTCGACGCCAGGTTCGGCACGTCGGAGTAGGCGACGCCCTTGTAGGTGAACGTCGAGGAGAAGTCGACCGGCTCGCCGTCGACGACGAAGTCCATCTCGCCGAGCGTGACGAGCTGGAGTCCCGTCGCCGTGACGATGATGTCGGCATCGAGATGTCCACCGGAGCTGAGCTGGATACCGGTCTCGTCGAAGGTGTCGATCGTGTCGGTGACGACGGACGCCGAGCCGTCGTTGATCGCCTCGTACAGGTCGCCGTTCGGGATCAGGCACAGCCGCTGGTCCCACGGGTTGTAGCTCGGCGTGAAGTGCTGCTCGACGACGTCGTCGCCCAGCTGCTTGCGCGACAGGTCGAGCAGCTTCTTCTTGACCTTCTCGGGCTTGGTCCGGGTCTGCTTGTAGAAGAACTGGCCGAGCACGATGTTCTTCTTGCGGGTGATCTTGTACGCGAGTTCGTCCGGCAACACCTTGCGGAGTCCGTTGGCGATCGCGTCCTTGTCGGGACGTGACACGACGTAGGTGGGGGAGCGCTGCAGCATCGTCACGTGTCCCGCGCCGTCGCGGGCCATCGCCGGCACGAGTGTCATCGCCGTCGCTCCGGATCCGATCACCACGACGTTCTTGCCCTGGTAGTCCAGATCGTCCGGCCACTGCTGCGGATGCACGAGCGTGCCGCCGAAGCGCTCCTCGCCCGGGAAGTCGGGACGGTAGCCGCCCTTGTAGGAGTAGTAGCCCGAACACATGAACAGGAACGAGCACGTGTAGGAGACCGGCTCGCCGGTGCTCGTGTCGCGAGCCGTCAGCGTCCATCGCGCCGCATCGCTCGACCACTCGGCTCGCTCGACGTGGGTGTTGAACCGGATGTACTGCTCGAGATCGTGCTCGGCCACCGTCTCGCGGAGGTACTCCATGATCGACGGCCCGTCGGCGATCGCCTTCTGGTGCGTCCACGGCTTGAAGCTGTAGCCGAGGGTGTGCATGTCGCTGTCGGAGCGGATGCCCGGATAGCGGAACAGATCCCAGGTTCCCCCGATGTCGGCGCGCCCTTCGAGCACCACGAAACCGCGATCGGGGCACTGATGGGTCAGGTGGTACGCGGCACCGATGCCCGAGATGCCGGCACCCACCACCACCACGTCGACATCGGTCTCGACACCGGATTCGGAACGGGACTGCGAGCTCATGCCGCGACCGTACCCGCCGGTAACCAGCCGCTGCGTGTCGGGCGAGGCGTGCCTGCGATGCTGTCGCCCATGATCGACGTCGAGTTCACCACGGTCGTCAACGGCGACATCGAGATCGAGGTCGCCACCCTCGGATCGGGTCCACTGGTCGTGTTCGTCCACGGCTGGCCCGAGCTGTGGTACTCGTGGCGGCACCAGATGACCCACCTCGCCGGGCGCGGATTCCGGGCCGCGGCGATGAACGTCCGCGGCTACGGCGGGAGCTCGAACCCGACCGAGGTCGAGCGCTACACGATGCGTGAGATCACCGGTGACGTCGCCGCGGTCGTCGACGCCCTCGGCAACGGCGAGCCGGCGATCGTGATCGGGCACGACTGGGGAGCGCCGATCGCCTGGAACACCGCCAGGCTGCATCCCGACCGTGTCCGTGCGGTGATGGGGATGAGTGTGCCGTACCTGCCGATCGGGCCGACCTCGTCACTCGAGATCTTCCGCCAGCTCTACGCCGACAAGTTCTTCTACCAGCTGTACTTCCAGCAGCCCGGTGTCGCCGAGGCCGAACTCGGGGCCGATCACGGGCGCAGCCTGCGGATGATCTACCACGGTGCCAGCGGCGCCGCGGCCGGAAGTGCCGGCCTGTCGGGTGACAAGCCGGCCGACGCGAAGCTCCTCGACGGGATGGTCGATCCCGGCCTGCCGCTCGCCCATCTGACCGCCGAGGAACTCGACGTCTACGTCGCCGCGTACGAGCGCAGCGGCTGGCACGGCCCGATCAACCGGTACCGGGCACAGGACCTCGACGCCGCCGACATCGGACATCTCGACGACGACGGCGTCCTCACCCAGCCGGCGGCGTTCGTGGGTGGAGAACTCGACGGCGTCCGTCACTTCATCCCGGGGCTGGACCTGTTCGATCTCGCACCCCGCTCGTGTGGCGACTGGCGTGGCACGACGATCGTGCCGGGCGCCGGTCACTGGGTGCAGCAGGAGCAACCCGACGCCACCAACGCCGCGATCGACGACTTCCTCGACTCCCTCTGACCCACGCGGAACTGGTCGGTTGATCTCAGACCACGACCGACATCACCGAGCGCCGAGGGTGCCGGCATGGTGGTCGGTCGTGGTCTGACATCAACCGACGGTCAGGGTCCGCACGACCCGGGTGCCGTCGGTATGGACGAACGTGGTCGTGAGCGTGTCGGCCGTGACGTCGAGCAACAGGAAGCCGTGCCGATCGAGGTCGAGGTGGTCGATGCCGGGGTTGAGCCGCGTCAGGATCGTGTGCACGAGCCCCGACGGGAGGCGGGTGCGATCGTGCACGGCCTCGGCGTAGGTGACCCCCGAGATCGACGGGGACGTGAACTCGTGGGCGATCGACGTCCCCGCGTCGTCGAGGAATCCGCGTGACCACCCGGCGTGGAGATCGCCCGAGACGATCACGGGTCGCCCGTGTGCCCGGCCGAGCAGGTCGGCGAGACGTCGCCGTTCCGCCGGGAAACCGTCCCACTGATCGGGGTTGACGACACGGCGCCAGGGTGGCCACTGCAGGGCGGGTGCGTAGGCGAGGGTCATCGGCGAGACCTGCACCTGGTTGGCGACGACGAACCACGGCGCCGTCGACGCCTCGACCGCCCGCTCCACCAGCTCCCACTGGGCGTCCGACAGGATGGGTCCGTCGGCCCGGCCGACCGACGGCCCGTCCGTGTCGGTCGGGAGTCGCCCGCCGAACCGAGCGTCGACCACGACGAGGTCGATCAGACCGCCGATGCTTCGCACGCGGTCGAGGCCGGCGGCGTCGGGGTCGACCGGCATCCATTCCTGCCAGGCCTGGATACCGGCGGCCCGTCGTGCCATCGACTCGTCGTCGGGTGCGTTGTCGATGACCTCGTGGTCGTCCCAGACGGCGAGGAACGGTCGGTTGGCGTGGAGCCGACGGAGCCCGTCGTCGGTGCGGTGCTGCGCGTGGCGGCGTCGGTAGTCGTCGAGGGTGGTGCAGTCGTGTGGCGGGTCGGTCATCCGGCCGGTCGGTGTCGTCTCGCCGATCTCGTAGATGTAGTCGCCGACGTGCAGCACGAGATCGGGTTCCTCGCGGTCGATGCGCCCGTACGTCTCGAAGCCGGGCCAGCCCCAACGTGAGCAGCAGGCGACGGCGATGCGGAATCGTGTGGCGTTCGTGGGCAAGGTGGTCGTCGTCCCGGTGATGCGACTCCCGAATGCCTCGAACACCACGTGGTACGTCGTGCCCGGTTCGAGTCCGCCGACGCGTACGTGGCAGGTGTGGTCGTGTTCGGGGCCGACCTCGGCGACACCCGCCTCGACCTGATCGCCTCCCTCGGTCCACAGCGACCAGCGCAGGGGTCCGCGCGATGTCGGGCCGATTGCGGCAGGTGGGGCCGCGCGGGTCCAGAGCACGACCGAGGTCGTGTCGACGTCGCCGGTCGCGAGACCGGACCGGAACACGTCGTCGCCGACCGGCGGCGGGGGAGGGAGCACGCCGCGACGGTAACCGCGACCGGCGTTCGGAAACCTTGTGACACCCCCTCGTCATGCTGGTGCTCATGATCTTCGACTCGTCGTGTGCCGGATGCCATCGTCCCGGACCGGTCCTGTGCCGGACCTGCCGCTTCGTGCTCGCCGCGCCGCCCGCCATGCCGGCGAGCGGCGACGTCATCGCCGCCGTTCCCTTCGTCGGTCGGCCGCGCGAAGTCCTGCTCAACTTCAAGTACGGCAACCGCCGTCAGCTCGGGCATCACCTCGCCGGTCTCGTCGTCAACCGCCTGGTCGCGAACGGCGTCGGGCCGAGCGAGATCGACGTCGTCACGTGGGCGCCCACCAGCGCCAAACGCCGCCACCGGCGCGGCTTCGACCAGGCCGAGCTCGTGGCCCGACGGGTCGCCCTCCAACTCGGCGTGCCGTGCCGTCGGCTCCTCCGGCGCGACGGGGCGGCACCGCCACAGACCGGGCTCGACCGAGCGACCCGGTTGCACGGCCCGGCGTTCACCGCGTCACCGGCTGCACGCGGCCGGAGGGTGCTGGTGGTCGACGACGTCGTCACGACGGGGTCGACCCTGCGATCGGCCACCCACGCCCTCCGCCTCGCCGGCGCCGTCGACGTCGTCAAGTCCGCCGTCGCGACCACCCCGGCAATCGTCGCCGACCGGCGACGTGTTCCCGTCCGACCGCTCGCCCGTCGAGCGGCGTCGCCCACCGTCGTGCCGGGCCCGCGAGCTGCGTGAGTCGACCGGGTCGAGTACCCAGCGCCCGGATTCGGCGGCCGGTGGCAACGGAGGGTCGCCGGTAGGCTGACCGGCCTCATGGGAATTCTCGATCGAATCCTTCGTGCGGGCGAAGGCAAGAAGCTCAAGGCGCTGCAAGGCATTGTCCCCGACATCAATGCCCTCGACGACGAGTACCGCCGCCTGTCCGACGACGCGCTGCGCGGCAAGACCGCCGAGTTCCGTCAACGGCTCGACAACGGTGCCACCCTCGACGATCTGCTCATCGAGGCGTTCGCCGTGATGCGCGAGGCCGCCGACCGAACGCTCGGCCAGCGCCATTACGACGTCCAGATGATGGGCGGCGCCGCCCTCCACTTCGGCTGGGTCGCCGAAATGAAGACCGGCGAGGGCAAGACGCTCGTCTCGACCTTGCCGGCCTACCTGAACGGTCTGTCGGGCAACGGTGTGCACCTGGTCACCGTCAACGACTACCTGGCTCGCCGCGACGCCGAATGGATGGGCCGCGTCCACAAGTGGCTCGGCCTCAACGTCGGTCTGATCATCCCCGGTTTCCAGACCCGCCCGGAAGAGAAACGTCGCAACTACAACGCCGACATCACGTACGGCACGAACAACGAGATGGGCTTCGACTATCTGCGCGACAACATGGCGCCGAAGCTCGACGCGAAGGTGCAGCGGGGTCACAACTACTGCATCGTCGACGAGGTCGACTCGATCCTCATCGACGAGGCCCGCACCCCGCTGATCATCTCCGGCCGCGTCGGTGATGCCGCCAAGCTCTACTACCGCTTCTCGACCATCGTCCGGTCACTCACCCGCGACGTCGATTACGAGGTCGACGAAGAAAAGCGCGTCGTGGTGCCGCTGGAAGACGGCATCGAGCGGGTCGAGGCCGCGCTCGGCGTCGACAACCTCTACGACGACGTGTCCGCCAACCTCGTCCACCAGTTCCAGGTCGCGCTGAAGGCCAAGGAGCTGTACAAGCGCGACAAGGACTACATCGTCCAGGGCGGCGAGGTGAAGATCGTCGACGAGTTCACCGGTCGCATCCTGGAGGGCCGCCGCTGGTCGGAAGGCATCCACCAGGCGGTCGAGGCCAAGGAAGGCGTGAAGATCAAGGAGGAGAACCAGACCCTCGCGACGATCACCCTCCAGAACTACTTCCGCATGTACGACAAGCTCGCCGGCATGACCGGCACCGCCTCCACCGAGTCGGCCGAGCTGATGAACACCTACGGGCTCGGTGTCGTGCCGATCCCGACCAACCGGCCGCTCGCCCGCATGGATCAGGCCGACCTCATCTACAAGGGCGAGATCGGCAAGTTCAACGCCGTCATCGAAGACATCGAAGAACGTCACCGGCGCGGGCAGCCGATCCTGATCGGAACGATCAGCGTCGAGAAGTCCGAGCTGCTGTCGCGCATGATGAACCAGCGCGGTATCCCGCACAACGTCCTCAACGCCAAGCAGCACACGCGCGAAGCCGAGGTCGTCTCGCAGGCCGGTCGGCTCGGTGCGGTCACCGTCGCCACCAACATGGCGGGTCGCGGCGTCGACATCCAGCTCGGCGGCAACCCCGACCTGCTCGCGCACCGCGAGACCCTCAAGGAAGGGTTCGACGAGGAGCTCCTCGTCGACGACTTCGCGTTGCCGCGGCCGCTCGTCGAGATGCCCGAGGAGTTCCAGGAGGAGCGCAAGAAGGCGCTCGCCCGCTACGAGGATCACCTCGCGCGGTTCACCGCCGAGTGTCGTGCCGAGGGCGATCAGGTGCGTGAGGTCGGCGGTCTGTACGTGGTCGGTTCCGAGCGCCACGACTCCCGCCGCATCGACAACCAGCTACGTGGCCGCTCGGGCCGCCAGGGCGACCCCGGGGAGAGCCGCTTCTACCTCAGCCTCGACGACGAGTTGATGCGGCTGTTCGCCACCGGTGCGTTGCAGTGGGCGATGGGCCGTTTCGAGGAGGACGAGGCGATCGAGGCCAAGATGGTGACCAAGGCCATCGAGCGCGCCCAGACCACCGTCGAGACGAAGAACGCGGAGATCCGCAAGAACGTCCTCAAGTACGACGAGGTCATGAACGAGCAGCGCAAGGTGATCTACAAGCGCCGCGACCAGATCCTCGAAGGCGAAGATCTCCGGTCCGCGGGCATGGAGTACCTCGACGAGGCCGTCAAGGCGTTGATCGGAACCCACTGCCAGTCGGTCGCCACCGACGAGTGGGACCTCGAGGGGTTGTGCAAGGAACTCACCTTGTTCTGGCCCACCTCGCTCACCCCTGAGGCCCTGGCCGAGGTCACCTCGACCGATGACCTCAAGCAGGTCGTGATGGCCGAGGCCAAGAACCACTACGAGCAGCGCGAGGCCGAGATCGGCGAAGAGGCGATGCGCGAGGTCGAGCGGCAGGTCATGCTGCGCATCATCGATCAGCGGTGGCGCGAGCACCTCGAGGAGATGGACTACCTCAAGGAAGGCATCAACCTGCGGGCGATGGGTCAGAAGGACCCGCTCACGGAGTGGCAGCGCGAAGGCTTCGAGATGTTCGGCGCCATGATGAAGGGCATCGCCCAGGACTTCGTGCGCTACGTGATGCACGTCCAGGTCCGCACCCAGCCCGAGCAGCCGACGCTCACCCCGAAGGTGCTCAACATGCAGACCTCGTCGAGCGACGACGCTGCTGACCAGAGCGGCTTCTCGACCGCCGCGGCGGCCGCTGCCGCCGAGGACGCGGGCGCTCCTTCCCCCGCGCCGCAGGCGGCTGCTGCCCCGACGAAGCAGCAGACGGTGACGAAGGACGCGTTCGAGAAGACGCCCCGGAACGCGCCGTGCCCGTGCGGGTCGGGCAAGAAGTTCAAGCAGTGCCACGGCGCGGCCGGCTGAGCCGCCATGCGTGACTTCACCGACGACCTGCGCGAACAGCGCCGGCGCCTCGACGAGGCGGCCGGCTACCTGAACGTCGCGGAGGGACGGAACCGTCTGGTCGAGCTCGAGTCGGAGATGCAGCGCCCTGATCTGTGGGACGACGCCGATCTCGCCAAGCGCGTGAACGCCGAGTACGCCAACGTCAAGGACGACGTCGAGACGTACGACGGACTCAGCGGTCGGCTCGATGACACCGAGTTGTTGCACGAGTTGGCCCGTGAAGAAGGCGACGAGTCCCAGGAAGGCGACATCGCCGACGAGATCGAGGCGATCAGTGCCCGTCTCGACGAGCTCGAACTGCGCAGCTTGTTCACCGGCGAACACGATGACACGCCGTGCATCGTCCAGATCAACGCGAAAGACGGCGGCGTCGACGCGCAGGACTTCGCCGAGATGCTGATGCGGATGTACGCCCGCTGGGCCGAGCGCCGCGGGTTCGACGTCACGCTCAACTACGAGTCGGAAGGTGCCGAGGCCGGCATCAACTCCGCGGAGTTCACGATCACCGGCCGCTACGCCTACGGGCTGATGACGTCCGAGCGCGGCACCCACCGCCTGGTTCGCATCAGTCCGTTCGACAACCAGGGTCGCCGTCAGACGAGCTTCGCCGCGGTTCAGGTGTGGCCGGAGATGGATGCCCCCGACCTCGAGGTCAACGAGGCCGACATCCGGATGGAAGTGTTCCGCGCATCAGGTGCCGGTGGTCAGCACATCAACAAGACGTCCTCGGCCGTCCGGTTGATCCACGAACCGACCGGACTGGTCGCGTCGTCGCAGGAGGAGCGCAGCCAGCTGCAGAACCGCGAGAAGGCGATGAACCGCCTGAAGGGGTTGTTGGCGGCGAAGCTCGAAGAGGAGTACCAGGCCGAGCGCGACGCGATCGGCGGCAAGCAGGCGCAGGTCGGCTGGGGCAGCCAGATCCGCTCGTACGTCCTGCAGCCCTACCAGATGGTGAAAGACCTGCGTACCGAGGTCGAGACGGGCAACGTCGACGCGGTGTTCGACGGCGAGATCGACGTGTTCATGGAGGGCTACCTCTCCTGGCGCCGCGCCCAGGAACAGGCCGCCACCAACTGATCCCACGGAGGCGGTCCGACTCCACCCCGAGCGGCCGACCCCCGACGTCGGAGTCGCCGCCGTGTTCGCCGTGGGAGCGCGACGTGCCGCCGAGAACTGTGGCCAGCAGTGTGGTCGGAGGTGCGGTCGGACGAGTGGTCAGACGACCTTGCCGGGGTTCAGGATGCCGTTGGGGTCGAGGGTGTCCTTGACCCGTCGCATCAGCGAGATCTCGGCCGTGGACCGTGACCGGTCGAGGTAGGGCTTCTTGACCGTGCCGATGCCGTGCTCGGCGGATACCGATCCGGCGAACTCGGCGACGGTGTCGTAGACGATCGCCTCGATCTGCTCGGCGACCTCGACGTCGTCGGTGCCGACGGTCGGGTTGCAGTGGACGTTGCCGTCGGCGATGTGCCCGAACGCATACACGACGACGTCGGGCCATCGAGCGCCGAGCCGCTGCTCGACCGTGCCGACGAACCGGTCGATGTCACCGGTCGACAGTCCGACGTCGAAGTGCAGCAGGCCGACGATGCCGTCGGTCGGTCCCGCCTCGCGCATCGCCCAGATCGCTTCGGTGTCGGCGACCGACCGTGCGAGGAACGCGTCGGAGACGGTGCCGGCCTCGATCGCCCTGCCGATCATCGACTCGATCAGCACGAGGTCGCCGTCGGCGTCGTCGCCCGACAGTTCGACGAGGGCTGCCCGGCCGGCACCGATGTCGATCGGTGGGGTGATGCCGCCACGCCGCTCGGCGATGACCTCGTAGTAGTTGGGCCACATCACCTCGAACGCGGTCAGGTGCGGCACCCGCCGGAACGATGCGAGATTCTCGAGCACCGCCGCGTAGTCGGCGCACGCGAGCAGTGCGGTCGTGCGCGCGGCCGGAGCGGGTCGGAGCCGGAACACGACCCGGGTCACCACGCCGAGCGTGCCCTCGGTGCCGATGAACAGTTGCTTCAGGTCGTAGCCGGCGTTGTTCTTGAGCAGCTTGTTGAGCGATGACACGACCGTCCCGTCGGCGAGGACCGCTTCGAGTCCGAGCACGTGCTCTCGGGTCATTCCATAGCGGATCACCCGGTTGCCTCCGGCGTTCGTGGCGACGTTGCCGCCGACGGTCGCGGTTCCCCGAGCACCGAGGTCGTAGGTCAGCTCGAATCCGGCGCCGAGCGCCGCTTGCTGGGCCACCTCCAGGGTGGTGCCGGCCCAGACCGTCATCGTCGCGGCCGCGGCGTCGATCTCCTCCACGCCGGTCATCCGCTCCAGGCTCAACGCCACGTCGCCGGGGCGTGGCACCGCGCCGCCGGCGAGACCGGTGAGTCCCCCCTGCGTCACCACGGTCTGACCATGGCGGTCGCAGATCGCGAGCGTCGTGGCGACCTGCTCGATCGTGCGCGGACGGACGAGCGCCAGCGGTGCGGTGGGCGATGTCCCCGACCAGTCGGAGTGGTACCGCTCGCTGACGTCGTCCACTGAGACGATGTCGTCCCCCAGTTCCCTCACCAACGCTTCGATCGCCGTCACGGAGGTGACCGTAGTCGGATGAGGTCAGACCCCAACCGACAGGTCGGCTCGGGGTTCGAGCTGACGGGAGGTCGGTTGGGGTCTGACCTCATCCGACGGCGAGGGAGCGGAGGGCTCGTTCGTATCGCGCTTCGGCCTCGGCATCGTCGTGGGTGCCCATGCCCGACATCTCGAGCATGACGTAGCCGTGGACGGTGGCGAAGAGGTGGTAGGCATGGTCGCCCGCGTCGCCGGCGCGCGGCAGTGCCCGGGCGACACCGGCGGTGAGCTGGGCGAACGATGCGGCGGCACGTTCGAAGGCGGCAGGCGACGGCTCGAAGTCCGGCACGGCCCGACCGAACATCACCATGTACTGGGTGGGATGGTCGAGCGCCCACCGTCGATAGGCACGCCCGGCCGCGGCGAGGTCGCCTGCTGCCAGGGACGGCCCGACCGCCTCGTCGAATCCCTCGAACCCCTCGACGAAGATCGCCTCCACCAGGCCCGACTTGCCACCGAAGTACGTGTAGATCCCGGTCGTCGAACACCCTGCCTCGGCCGTGATGTTCCGAACGGTGAGCGCGGCGGCACCCTCGCGGCGCAGCACGGTCAACGCGGCACGCACCAGCTCGTCGCGCATCGGCGGATTCGATCTTGACAGCGTCAAGCTCATCTGCGTACCGTATCGGTCGGGGCCACGTAACAAAGTTACGTCATCGTTCGACCTGAACTCGACCCACGGATGAACCGGAGCATCGCCATGAGCACGACCGACCGCACCACCGACACGAGCCTGTACCTGTCCGGCAACTATGCGCCCGTCACCGAGGAGATCACCGCCTTCGACCTGCCGGTCATCGGTGAACTGCCGGCCGAACTGAACGGGCGCTACCTCCGCAACGGTCCGAACCCGATGGGCGACGTCGACCCGGCGACCCATCACTGGTTCATGGGCGACGGCATGGTCCACGGCATCCGGCTGCGCGAGGGGAGGGCCGAGTGGTACCGCAACCGGTACGTCGGCTCCACCAATGTGTCGCAGCTGCGCGGCGAGCCCGACATCGCCGGTCCCAACTGGAACGACAGCCCGCACGGCCCCAACACCAACGTCGGCGGCTTCGCCGGCACGACCTGGGCGATGGTCGAAGCCGGCGGTTGCCCGGTCGAGTTGACCTACGAACTCGACACCGTCGGTCGCAACGACTTCTTCGGCACCCTGCCCGGCGCCTTCACGGCACATCCCAAGATCGACCCCGACTCCGGCGAGATGCATGCGATGGTCTACGCGTGGGGACAGTGGCTCGACCACGTCCAGTACGTGGTCGTCGGGCCCGACGGGCGCGTGAACCGCACGGTCGACATCCCGCTCGGCATGACCATGCTGCACGACATGTCGCTCACCGGTCGCTATGCGATCGTGTACGACCAGCCCGTCACCGTCGACCTCGATCTGGCGTTCGCCGGACGGTTTCCGTTCCGTTGGACCCCCGACTACGGCAACCGCATCGGCCTGCTGCCGCGCGACGGCGGCGCCGACGACATCGTGTGGATCGACATCCCCCTCGGGTATGCGTTCCACCCGCTCAACTCGTACGACACACCCGACGGCAAGGTCGTGATCGACATCTGCAACTACCCGAAGATGTTCGATGCCGACATCCTCGGCCCGTTCGGTGATCGGGCCCTCGCGAAGCTCGAACGGTGGGAGCTCGACCCGGTCACTCGCACGGTGTCGGTGACCGTGATCGACGACGCACCCAACGAGTTCCCGCGCCATCGCGGTTCGTTCACCGCCAAGCCGTACCGGTACGGCTACTGCGCGGTGCCGAGCCTCGATCAGACCGCCGGCTGGCCCACCGTCAAGCACGACCTGCAGACCGGCGAGCGCCAGGTGTTCGACCACGGCCCCGGGCGAGCCGGGGGAGAGCCCGTCTTCGTCGCCCGCCCCGATGGCAGCGAGGAAGACGACGGTTGGCTGATCACGTACGTGCACGACCTGGGCGCCGGGTCGGCCGAGTTCGTCGTGCTCGACGCCGCCGACTTCGACCGCGGCTACGTGGCCCGCGTGCCGCTCCCGCAGCGCATCCCGTACGGCTTCCACGGCAACTGGGTCAGCGACCGCAGCGTGCCGGAACCGGCCCCCGACGTCTGAGGGCCGACCACCGTGGCGGGCGATGCTACGGTTGTCGGGTCGAGACGAGGAGCGACGGGAAGTGAGGCGGCATGTTCGAACGCGATGAGCAGCGCGACCACGTGCGGGAGCGGGCACCTGGTCGGCTCGACGTCGATGAACGAGCGGTGTCGACGCCGCTCGGATCGTCGGCGCAGGTCTTCGCGAAACTCGACATCGGCGCGGTCGACAGTCCGTTCGAGCGCGAAGCCGACCGCATCGCCGGTCAGGTGATGCGCAAGCTCGACACCGACGCGGCGGCGTCGGGCGACAGCGACATCATGACCAGGATGGAGACCGCGTTCGGTGCGGACTTCTCCGGTGTCCGGTTGCACACCGATGGTGACGCGGCCGGGATGAGTAGCGCCGTCCGAGCCAAGGCGTTCGCTCACGGCAACGACATCTACTTCGGTGCCGGGCAGTTCCGACCCGACACCCGCGACGGCCAGGAGCTGCTCGCCCACGAGCTCACCCACACCCTGCAGCAGGGTGGTGCCGGTGCGAACGCTGACGCAGACGTGGCTCGGCGGTCGCCGTTGCCATCGGTGATGCGAGAGGCCCCTGGCACCGTCCGGCGATGGGCGCTCGACGACGGCGTCGATCTGACGCAGATCACCGCGCTGCGAACCGCAGGCACGGCCCAGCAGACGTTCATGGCGAAGGACCAGACCGGCAAAGAGATCGTGATCAAGCCGGGCAGCGTGTCGATGAACCTGCTCCAGCTCGCCGACGCGGTCCACGAGAGCGTCCACAAGACCGACTACGTCAAGTCCTACGCGGTCGACGCCGGCCAGAAGGCGGTACTCGCCGGGAAGATCGGCAACTCGGCAGTGTCGAGTCACAAGAGCTGGGAGGATTCGGGCAAGGTGACGCCGGGACCGAAACTCGACGGCGAGACCGACGCCGACAAGGCTCGTCGCGTGTTCGCCCAAATGGTCACCGATACGAAACAGCCGCTGACCGCGATGCGTATCGTCGACGGCCAGAACGGCAAGCAGCTGAGCCGCGAGTTCGGCGGCGGGGCCAACAAGGCGGCATCGGCGATGCGGAGTCGCCTCGAGTCGCCGGCGTTCATGCGTTCGGTCGGTCACGCGATCGTGACCGACTTGTTCACCGGCAACCAGGATCGATTCCCGATCAACCTCGGCAACTTCATGAGCACCGGGACCGACAACCTGACGCTGATCGACAACATGGACATGTTCGGGGCGAAGCGGTCGTTCAACGAGAACAACTCCGATGATTGGATCGACAGCGAGTTGATCGAGTTCGCCAAGAACCGGACGAACTATGTGGCGTCGAACGTCAATCGGCTCCTGCGCATGATCGCCAGCACGGAGAACAGTGTCGAGTCCGAACAGGGCATCAACGCCTGGGCCGATGAGCCGGGTACCAACCGCCGGAGGTTCATGGTCGAGGACGTGTTGAAGGGTGCCGACGAGGCATCGGCTCGGATCACGACGGTGTACTCGAAGAACAAGAAGAAGTCCGAGGGCCGTGCACTCAAGAAGACGATCAAGGGAATCGAGCAAGACGACAATCAGATCGACTTCTGGGAGATCATGAAGGCGCGGGCGATGGTGCTGCGCGACCCGGGCAAGGCCCAGAAGATGGTGGAGCGGCTCAAGAAGCGTCACGCCGCCGCGAAGAAGAAAGCAGCGAAGAAGAAGCGTCGCTGATCAGCCACCGGCGCTCATCGGTGGGCGTCGTCTCACACGAGTGAGGCGGCGAGGTAGTGCTCGGCGAAGTCGACCTCTTTCACGAGGCGACCCAGCTTGCGGTATTCCTGGGCGACACCGAGCACAGCGGTCTCCATCGTGATCGTGGAGCCGGTCGCCGCTGCTCGGAACGCGGCATGGATCGCGGCGTTGCGGATCGACGCGCCGGTGATCTCGAAATGGGCGGCGAGCCAGTCGACGTCGATGTCGACGACCGGCGCTCCCGGCGGCAGATTGCGCTCCCAGATCTGACGGCGCTCGTCGACGGTCGGCATCGCGAACTCGATCCGGGCCTGGATCCGCCGCAGGAACGCGTCGTCGATGTTCTTCTCGAGGTTGGTCGCCAGGATCACCATGCCGTCGTACCGCTCGATGCGTTGCAGCAGATACGACACCTCGATGTTGGCATAGCGGTCGCGAGCGTCTTTGACCTCGGAACGTTTGCCGAACAGGGCGTCGGCCTCGTCGAAGAACAGCACGAGGTCGCCGGCCGCCGCGGCACCGAAGATCTCCTCGAGGTTCTTCTCGGTCTCGCCGATGTACTTGCTCACGACGGCGCTCAGGTTGAGCTTGAACAGGTCCAATCCGAGCTCCCCGGCGATCACCTCGGCCGCCAGGGTCTTGCCGGTGCCCGACGGTCCGGCGAACGCAGCGACCAGCCCGTGCACCATCGTGTCGGGGGCGAAGCCCCACTCGTCGAACACGCGTGTTCGATAGCGGTATCGATCGGCGATCGCTCGGAGCTGTGCGGTGCGGCCCGGACTGAGCACGATGTCGTCCCAGGTCCGGCTCGGTCGGACCCGCGTCGCCAGACCGTCGAGCCGACCGCTGATCAGGCGTCGCACCGCTCGGTCGAGGTCGCCGTCGACCGCAGGCAGCAGACGCGCCACCCGGTACATCTGATCGTGGGTGAGCGGGTGGGACCGTTCGACGTCGTCGCCGAACACTGCCCGCCACTCCTGATCGGTCGGTGCTCGGTCGGTCGGCTGATGCTCGACCCACGGTCGGTCGGGCAGGTCGTGATCGGCGAGGTCGCGTGCCGACGCGATCGCCCACGACAGGTGGGTCGCACGCTCGATCCAACGCCGAGCGGTCGACGTCAACGAGCCGTCGACCTCGACGATCACGCCGTGGCCGTGCATCGTCGCCGTGCGCACGAGCGCCGCCCATGATGCGTCGCTGTCGGGCGCCGTCGTGGTGATGAACCGTGTTCCGCTGGTGTGCCGTGCTGCCTCGATCAACCGCAGACGTCGATCGTGCCCGGCGATGACGGTCAAGGGTGCTCCGTCGCGTTCGGAGGTGGGCAGCTCGATCGTCTCGATGCGGTCGGGGAGGTCGGGGTCGTCGTAGCGGTCGCCGAGCAGCGTCCAGACGACGGCATGAGGGGCGGTGACCGTCTGTTCGTGGAACAGGCTCGGTGGGCCGACGTCGATGAGATCGCACAGCGCGGCGCGGCGAAGCGGCGCGTCGGGCACGAGTCGTGAACGAACCGGTGCCTCGTCGTCCGACCACCCGTCGAGCATCGCCGACAACGCTCGCAACGTGACGTTCGTGGGGCGCTCCCGTCGTTCCGCTGTCGCGAGCACCCGAGCCAGGGCCGGGTCGGCCTCGACCGCCATCACGATCGCGAGCACTGCTGCGTCGAGGGTCGTCAATCGAGCGTTGGTGGCGATGATCGAGAACGCCGATTCGCTGGTGAGCGACGCTTCGAACCGATCACGCATCGCCGCCAGGTACTCCGTCGCGATCGCCGCCTGCTCGACGAGATCGTCGGTTGCCTCGTCCGGACCGTCCCGGTCCGCGGCACTGGTCGCCGTACGGTCGCCTTCGCCCGGCTCGTCGGGATCCTC